>DASVTZ010000062.1 GCA_036387335.1 Longimicrobium sp. | reverse complement strand
GGCGAGCGCATCGTCGCCGAGCGGACGGAAAAGCTCCATGCCCTGCGCGAGCGGGGGGTGGAGCCGTTCGCATACGGGTACGATCCCACGCACTCCGCCACCGACGCCCGCGCGCTCTTCGAGGCGTGGGAAGGGCAGGGCGGTGAAGGCGACGGGCCGGCGGAGCCCGTGCGCGTCGCCGGGCGCGTGGTCGCCAAGCGGGTGATGGGTAAGAGCACCTTCATCCACCTGGCCGACCGCACGGGCCGCATCCAGCTCTACCTGCGCGTCAACGACCTCGCGGAGACATACCCGCTCCTCGACCTGATCGACCTCAGCGACTGGCTGGGCGCAGAGGGGACGCTCTTTCGCACGCGCACCGGCGAGGTGTCGCTGCGCGTGACGTCGTTCAGCGTGCTCGCCAAGGCGATCCGTCCGCTGCCGCTGGGGAAGGAGGAGATCGACGCCGATACGGGGGAGCGGCGCGTGTACTCGGGGTTCAGCGACGTGGAGGCGCGCTACCGCCAGCGCTACGCCGACCTGGCCGTGAACCCGGAGGTGCGCGACGTCTTCGTGCTGCGCGCGCGGGTGAACAGGGCGCTGCGGAGTTTCCTGGACGAGCGCGGATTCGTGGAGGTGGAGACGCCGGTGCTGCAGCCGCTGTACGGCGGCGCCGCGGCGCGTCCCTTCATCACGCACCACAACACGCTGGACATGCGGCTCTTCCTGCGCATCGCGGTGGAGCTGTACCTCAAGCGGCTGATCGTGGGCGGGATGGAGCGCGTGTACGAGATGTCCAAGAACTTCCGCAACGAGGGGCTGAGCCGCTTCCACAACCCCGAGTTCACCATGCTGGAGTTCTACGCCGCCTACCTCGACTACGAGGGGGTGATGCGGCTCACCGAGGAGATGCTCCTGCACGTGGTGGAGACGGTGACCGGGGGAACGCAGGTACGCTTCCGTGAACACACCATTAGCTTCGCCCCTCCGTACCCGAAACTCACCATGTACGACGCACTCCGCGACATCGGCGGTGTAGACGTTGAGGGGATGTCGGACGAGGAGATGGCGGAGCGGGTGCGCGCGCAGGGCGTGGCGCCTGCGGAGGTGGCGAAGATGGGGCGCGGCAAGCTGATCGACGAGCTCTTTGGCGAGCTGGTGGAGCCGAAGCTGATCCAGCCGGTCTTCATCACCGACTACCCCCGCGAGATGTCGCCGCTGGCGAAGCCCAAGCGCGGCAACCCGGAGCTGACCGAGCGCTTCGAGCTGATGGTGGCGGGCAAGGAGCTGTGCAACGCGTACAGCGAGCTGAACGACCCCTTCGACCAGCGCGGCCGCTTCGAGGCACAGGAGCGCCTCGCCAGCGCCGGCGACGAGGAGGCACCGCCGATCGACGACGACTTCATCCGCGCGCTGGAGTACGGGATGCCGCCCACCGGCGGCTTCGGGATGGGGGTGGACCGCCTGGTGATGATCCTGGCCGGCCAGCCGTCCATCCGCGACGTGATTCTCTTCCCCACCATGAGGCCGGAGTGACCAGAGCGAAGGGGCGGGGCGGGGCTGGGCTGGAGTGGTTCATCGGGCGGCGCTACCTGGCGTCGCGCCGCGGCACCCGCTTCCTCTCGCTGATCACGCTGATCGCCATTGGCGGCGTGTCCGTGGGCGTGATGGCGCTGATCACCGTGATCGCGGTCATGACGGGGCTGCAGAACGACCTGCGCAACAAGATCCTGGGCGTCAATCCGCACATCTGGGTGATGACGTACGGCGAGGCGATGCGCATGGACGAGTGGCCCCAGGTGCTCGCCCGCGTGCGCCGCGTGCCAGACGTGGTGGCGGCTGCCCCCTTCGTGCACACGGAGCTGGGGCTGCGCAACCGCGCCGGCTACTCCGAGGCCGCCATCCTGCGCGGCATCGACCCCGGCACGACCGGCGCCACGGTGACGGCGATCACCGACTCGCTGCGCAAGGGCGGGCTGCTGTCGAAGCCCACGCGCACGGGGCTGCCGCCGCTGGTGCTGGGGGCGCGGCTGGCGGAGCGCGCCAACATCCTGGAGGGCGACACCGTCACGCTCATCTCCTTTCAGGCCGGCTCGGTGAGCCCCATGGGCGGCCTGATGCCGAAGCTCAAGTATTTCGAGGTGGTTGGGAAGTTCCAGACGGGGATGTACGAGTACGACAACAAGTTCATGTACACCAACATCCGCTCCGCGCAGGAGCTGGCGAACCTGGGCACCGCCGTCACCGGGATCGAGGTGCGCGTTCCCGAGCCTAACGAGGCGACGGAGGTCGGCCTCCGCATCACCCGCACGCTGGGCGTCCCGTACCGCACGGACGACTGGAAGACGATGAACGGCGCCCTCTTCTCCGCGCTCAAGCTGGAGAAGCTGGCGATGACCATCATCCTCCTGCTGATCGTGGTGGTGGCGGCGTTCAACATCGTCTCCACGCTGGTGATGGTGGTGACGGACAAGACGCGCGAGATCGGCATCCTCAAGAGCATGGGGATGACGGCGCGGCGCATCCTGCGCATCTTCGTGATGCAGGGGCTGGTGATCGGCGTGGTGGGGTCGCTGCTGGGGACGGCGGGCGGGGTGCTGCTCACCTGGATCATCGACCGCTACGAGCTGATCAAGATCCCGGGCGACATCTACTTCGTGAGCAGCCTCCCCGTGGCGTACGACCCGGCGGACCTGGTGACCATCGTGGCGAGCACCATCCTGATCTCCTTCGTGGCCACCATCTACCCCGCGCTGCAGGCGGCGCGGCTGGCCCCGGTGGAGGCGATCCGCCATGAGTAGCCCCGCCGAGGTGTGGGAGCGGCTCCCGCCCGACCCGGCCGAGGTGCCGGCGCTCTCCGCCCGCGGCGTGCACAAGCACTACGTGGGCGGCGACGGCGGCCGCATCTGCGTGCTGGACGGCGTGGATCTTGACGTGAACCGCGGCGAGTCCGTCTCCATCATCGGCGAGAGCGGCACGGGCAAGTCCACCCTGCTGCACGTGCTGGGCGCGCTGGACCGTCCGGAGGCGGGGCAGGTGAGGGTCGGCGGCCAGGAGGTGGGGAAGCTGTCCGAGGACGCGCTGGCCTACCTGCGCAACCGCAGCGTCGGCTTCGTCTTCCAGTTCCACCACCTCCTCCGCGAGTTCACGGCGCTGGAGAACGTGATGATGCCGCAGCAGATCGCCGGCACGCCGCCGCGCGCGGCCCGCGAACGCGCCCGCGAGCTGCTGGAGTCGGTGGGGCTTGGGGCGCGGCTGGAGCACACGCCCGCGCGCCTCTCCGGCGGCGAGCAGCAGCGCGTGGCGGTGGCGCGCGCGCTGGCCAACCGCCCGCTCGTCCTGCTGGCCGACGAGCCCTCCGGCAACCTGGACCCGGAAACGAGCGAGCGGCTGCACGACCTGCTCTTCGGCGTGAGCGAGGAGCAGGGCGCGGCGATGGTGCTGGTGACGCACGACCTGGGGCTCGCGGCGCGGGCGGGGCGCGTGCTGCGCCTTCACGGCGGCCACCTGGTGCACGCCCGGCCCGACGCAGGCCCCGAACCCGCGGAATGAGCATGCTGTGCGACCGGTGCGGCAAGAACGAAGCTGCCATCCACCTCACTCAGATCGAGGGGACGCAGAGCACCACCCGCAACCTGTGCGAGGGGTGCGCCGAGGCGCTGGGCCTCAACCCCGGCACCTCGGTGCAGCAGGGCAGCGCCCCCCTGGCCGACTTCCTGGCGCAGATGGGCAAGGGCTTCGCCTCGTCCGAAGCCGTGACGACGGTGGGTACGTGCCCCGGGTGCGGCCTGACCATCGCGGACTTCAAGAAGACGGGGCGGCTGGGGTGCGCGCGCTGCTGGACGGCGCTGGACAACTCGCTGCGCGGGCTGCTTCGCAAGCTGCACGGTGGCACGCAGCACGCGGGCAAGGTGTACCTGGCCGCCAACCCCGCCGCCAGCGACCGCACCGCGCGCCTCGCCTCCCTGCGCCGCTCCCTCTCGAAGGCGATCGAGTCCGAGGACTTCGAGCGCGCGGCGGCGTTGAGGGACCAGATCCGGCGGATGGAAGCGAACGGAAGTGCGTGAGTGCGTTAGTGCGTTAGTGCGTTAGTGCGTTAGTGCGACGGCCACGGCGCACGAGACCGCTTCAGCGGTCTTCGCGTGTTTCCAGCCGGGGGATTCATCCCCGGCGCGAGGTGGCGCCCCAATCTGTCATCCTGAGCCAAGCGCCTCACAGGCCTCGCCCGGGCTTCATACTCTGGCGCGAGGCGAAGGATCTACTGCGCGTTCCGAGGGGCCCGGTCAGTTGCGCCGTCCTCCTGCCTCGCCGGCTAGATCCTTCGGTCGCCGCAGGAGGCATCGGGCAAGCGGAGGTTCGCGCAGGCGGCTCCCTCAGGATGACAAATGGGAAGGCGAGGCTTTCCGTGCCGGGCTGCTGGGATCGTGGTGCGGCCGGCGGTGGGCAGCCACGCAGGGCGGCCCCTACGGATCGGCTGTTGCCGGTGAAGCGGTGGGCAGCCACGCAGGGCGGCCCCTACGGGATGACCCGGCTGTTGCGCCGGTGAGGCGGCCATCCGGTACGAATGGGTTGAATTCCGCCCGACGCGATGTCCGCCCCCGCGCGACCACCGCGGCGCACGAGACCGCTTCAGCGGTCTTCGCGTGGTTCCAGCCGGGGGATTCATCCCCCGGCGGCGAATTTCGGGTGGTCGCGACGGGGGGCGGGGCGCGGCCGGGCACGGGCGCGATGAATCGCGCCCCTACGGTTGGTTCTGTTTAACGCACTCACGCACTTACGCACTAACGCACTTCCGTTCATGCCCCAGCTCCCACACGAATCCGACGCAGGCCTCGGGTGGATTGAGGCGGACGGTCCGCACGCGGACATCGTCCTCTCGACCCGCGTGCGGCTCGCGCGCAACCTGCAGGGGTTCCGCTTCGGGACGCGGGCGGACGAGGGAGACCGGCGCGAAGTGCTGCGCCTGGCCCGCGGCGCCGCCGAAGGGTCCGCCGCGCTCGGCACCGGGCGCGCATACCTGATCCCCGAGCTCCCCTCCACCGAGCGCCTGCTGCTGCTGGAGCGGCACCTGGTGTCGCGTGAGCTGGTGTCCGGCCACGGCGGGGAGCCACCCTCGGACGCGGCGCTGCTCACCGGGAGCACCGAGCCGATCAGCGTCATGGTCAACGAGGAGGACCACCTCCGCCTCCAGACGCTGCTGGGCGGCTTCCGGCTGCACGACGCCTGGCGCTCCATCGACCGGCTGGACGACGAGCTGGGCGGGAAGCTGCCGTACGCGTACCACCCCGAGTTCGGCTACCTGACCTCGTGCCCCACCAACGTGGGGACGGGGCTGCGGGCGTCCGTCCTGATGCACCTGCCGGGGCTCGTGCTTACGCAGGAGATCGGCAAGGTGCTGCAGGGGATCAGCCAGGTGGGGCTCACCTTCCGCGGCTTGTACGGCGAGGGGAGCGAGGTGGTGGGAAACTTCTTCCAGATCTCCAACCAGACCACACTGGGCAAGACGGAAGAAGACCTGATCGACCACCTGCAGAGAATCGTACAGCAGGTGGTGCAGTACGAGAGCTCCGCGCGCGACGTGCTCACCCGCGACGCGCCGCTGGTGATCGAGGACAAGGTGTGGCGCGCGTACGGCCTGCTGAGGCACGCGAGGTCCGCCTCGTTCGAGGAGCTGATGAACCTGCTGAGCGGCGTCAGGCTGGGGGTTGGGCTGAAACTAATCCCCAGGGTGAGTGTACACACGCTGAACCGGATCATGATCTTCGCGCAGGCCGCACACCTCGACCGGGTGGCGGACCAGGCGCTCCCGAAAGGGGACCCGGACGTACGACGCGCAGCCTACGTGAGAGGTGTTCTCGCCGCGGAGGAGTCTGGCTCGTCACATGCGTAATACAGTGGGTAGCATGCCGGTTCCCGGTCCAGCCCGAACAAAGGTCACGCCACGATGAACTACAACTTCACCGACCGCGTGCGGAAGGTGCTCGCGATGGCCCGTGAGGAGGCCATCCGGCTCCAGCACGACTACGTCGGAACCGAACACATCCTCCTCGGCCTGATCCGCGAGGGCGAGGGCGTGGCCGCCGCCGTGCTCAACAACCTGGCCGTGGACCTGGAGCAGGTCCAGGAGAAGGTGGAAGAGTCCGTGCGCCGCGGGAAGGCCACCATCGCGCTCGGGGAGCTTCCGTATACCTCGCGCGCCAAGAAGGTTCTCGAGTTCGCCATGGCCGAGGCCCGCGAGCTGAACCACTCGTACGTCGGCACCGAGCACCTGCTGCTGGGCCTCCTCCGCGAGGAGAAGGGGATCGCGGCCGAGGTGCTGGGGCAGCTGGGCGTGGGGCTGGAGGACGCGCGCCGCGAGACGCTGAAGCTGCTGGGCTCGGAGCCGAACACGCAGACCACCGCCTCGTCGTCGCTGGGGAGCAGCGGCTCCGGCGCCACGCCGGCCGGCGGCAAGGGCGAGAAGAAGAGCAAGACGCCCGCGCTGGACCACTTCTGCCGCGACCTTACGGAGCTGGCGCGCCAGGGCGAGCTGGACCCCACCATCGGCCGCGCGGAAGAGATCGAGCGGGTGATGGAGATCCTGAGCCGGCGCAAGAAGAACAACCCCGTGCTCATCGGCGAGCCCGGCGTGGGGAAGACGGCGATCGTGGAGGGGCTGGCCCAGCTCATCGCGGACGGCAAGTGCCCGGACAGCCTGCGCGACTTCCGCGTGCTGTCGCTGGACATGGCGGCCGTGATCGCGGGCACCAAGTACCGCGGCCAGTTCGAGGAGCGGCTCAAGGCGGTGATGAACGAGATCTCGCAGAACAAGCAGATCATCCTCTTCATCGACGAGCTGCACACCCTGGTGGGCGCGGGCGCCGCGGAAGGCGCCATCGACGCCAGCAACATGCTCAAGCCGGCTCTCGCGCGCGGCGAGCTCCAGTGCGTCGGTGCCAGCACGCTGAACGAGTACCGCAAGTACATCGAAAAGGATGGCGCCCTGGAGCGCCGCTTCCAGACCGTGTCGGTGGACCCGCCCTCCATCGAGGAGGCGATCCAGATCGTCACGGGGCTGCGCGGCCACTACGAGGACCACCACCGCATCCAGATCTCGGACGAGGTGATCGAGGCCGCGGTGAAGCTCTCGGAGCGCTACATCACCGACCGCTTCCTGCCGGACAAGGCGATCGACGTGATCGACGAGGCGGGCGCGCGCGCCCGCCTGGCCACCCAGGTTCCGCCGCCCGAGGTGAGCGACCTCAAGCGCGACCTGGAGCTGCTGGGCGACAAAAAGGACGAGGCGATCCGCGACCAGGACTTCGAGCGCGCCGCCGAGCTCCGCGACAACGAGCGCGAGCTGCAGCGCAAGATCCAGGAGCGCGAGAAGCTGTGGGAAGAGGAGCGCCGCACCAACCGTCCGGCGCTCACCGAGGAGAACGTGGCGTTCATCGTCAGCCGCTGGACGGGCATTCCCGTCACGCGCCTGAAGCAGGCGGAGACGGCGCGCCTGGTGGGGATGGAGGACGAGCTGCACACCAAGGTGGTGGGGCAGGACCGCGCCATCAAGGCGATCAGCCGCGCCATCCGCCGCAGCCGCGCGGGGCTCAAGGACCCCAAGCGCCCCATCGGCTCCTTCATCTTCGCCGGCCCCACGGGCGTCGGCAAGACGGAGCTGGCGCGCGCGCTGGCGGAGTTCCTCTTCGCGGACCGCAACGCGCTGATCCGCGTGGACATGAGCGAATACATGGAGAAGTTCTCCGTGTCGCGGCTCATCGGCGCGCCTCCGGGGTACGTGGGCTACGAGGACAGCGGCACGCTCACCAAGGCCGTGCGCCGCAAGCCGTACTCGGTGGTGCTGCTGGACGAGATCGAAAAGGCGCACCCGGACGTCTTCAACATCCTGCTGCAGGTGCTGGACGAAGGGCACCTGACGGACAACTACGGCCGGGTGATCGACTTCAAGAACACGGTCATCATCATGACCTCCAACCTGGGCGCTCGCGACCTGGGGAAGGGGAAGGGGCTCGGCTTCTCCACGGGGACGCAGCAGAGCAACTTCGACCGGATGGAGGAGAAGATCCGCGAGGAGATCGAGCGGACCTTCAACCCCGAGTTCATCAACCGTCTCGATGACTCGATCGTGTTCCACCCGCTGACCCGCGAGCAGATCGCCAGCATCATCGGCAACCTGCTGCGCGACGTGGAGGACCGGCTCAAGGAGGAGGAGCTTTCGCTGAAGCTCACCGACGACGCCGTGGACTTCATGATCGAGCACGGCTACGACGAGAAGTTCGGCGCGCGCCCCATCAAGCGCGCCATCCAGAAATACCTGGAGGACCCGCTCTCGGAGAAGATCCTGATGGCGGAGTACTCCCCCGGCGACGAGATCGAGGTGACGGTGGCGGAGGATCGCCAGTCGCTCGCGTTCCGGGCACTTTCCCCCCAGAACACGACGACGTAGGGATCAAGTGCAACCCAAGAACCGGGGGGGACGGGCCGCCGCTGCGGCCCTCCTCCTTCTCGCCTTCGGCGGCGCACTCCCCCGCGCCGCCCACTCCCAGGATCCCACGACGCCGGCTCCCGCGGCCCCCGCCCAGCCGGGGGTTCGCGTGGACACGGTGCTCGTGCGCGGCAACGTGCGCCTTACCGAGGCGCAGGTGCGCGGCGCGGGAGCGATCCACAGCGGCGCGTACGTCACGCCTACCCAGATCCCCGCGGCCATCAACCGGCTGATGGCCACGGGGCAGTTCGAGACGGTGGACGTGTTCTTCCGCCCCGTCGCGGCCGACCACGGCGCCATCGTGCTGCAGGTGCGCGAGCGCCCGCTGCTGGGCGAGGTGACCTTCCAGGGGCTCAGGAGCGTGAGCGGCGGAACGGTGCGCGACTCGGCCAAGCTCAAGGCCGGCGAGCCGCTCAACCCGCAGCGCATTCGCGACGCGGAGAAGCTGGTGCGCGACCTGCTGGCCAAGAAGGGCGTGCAGCTCACCTCCATCGACACCACGCTGCGCCCCATGCCCAACGCGGCGCAGGGGGTGCGGCTGACCTTCAACGTGCGCGAGGGCGGCCGCCTGGCGATCGCCGACGTGGACTTCCGCGGCAACCGGGCCTTCGGCGACGACAAGCTGGAAGGCGCCATGAACACGAAGGAGGAGGGCTTCTTCTGGTTCCGCGGCGGCCGGTTCGACCGCGAGGTGTTCAACGCGGACCTGCGCGAGAACCTTCCCTCGTACTACGCGAAGCACGGCTACATCGACTTCGCCGTGGTGCGCGACACGCTGGAGGTGGACCCGGCGACCGGCAAGGCGCGCCTGGTGATCGAGGTGAACGAGGGGCCGCAGTACCGGCTGGGCGAGCTGTCGGTGGTGGGGAACTCCCGCTTCCCCACGGACGACCTGCGCCGCCTGCTGACCACGCAGCGCCGCTCGGTGCTGGGCCTTCCCTTCGGCGGCACGGACACGCAGGAGGCGGGCGAGGTGTTCGACCGCGCCGCGCTGGACGCCGCCGTGCGCCAGGCGCAGCAGCTCTATCGCAACGAGGGCTACCTGTACGCGCAGGTGGAGCCGGTGGTGGAGCGGATTCCGGCGCAGCCGGGGCGCGCCCCCACGGTGAACGTCACCATGGCGGTGAGCGAGCGCAGCCCGTTCTACATCCGCAACATCGCCATCGAGGGGAACACCACCACGCACGAGTCGGTGATCCGCGACCGCCTGTGGCTGCTCCCGGGCGACGTGTACAACGAGGAGCGCGTCCTCCAGAGCTACCAGAGCATCAACGGCCTGGGCTTCTTTGAGAGCCCCATGCCGCAGCCGGACATCAACCCGGACCCGGAGACGGGCCAGGTGGACCTGGTGTTCCACGTCAAGGAGAAGCAGACGGGGAACCTGAACTTCGGCACGGTGTTCGGCGGCGGGTACGGCGGCAACTCGGGGCGCGTGGCGGGCTTCATCGGCTACCAGCAGCCGAACCTCTTCGGGCAGGGGAAGCAGGCGTCGCTGCGGGCCGAGTACGGCTACGGGCGCAGCACTTTCGAGGCGAGCTACACGGACCCGGCGCTGGCCGGCACGCGCAACTCGGGGAGCTTCTCGGTCTACCGCCGCGGCGACCGCTACGTGCGCTTCGGCAACGGGCGGCGGCTGGTGACGGGCGGCAGCGTGAACTTCGGCATTCCGGTGCCGGGCTCCACGCGCACCCGCGCCTTTTTGGGCTACTCGCTCTCCAACACGTCGTACAACGCGTCGGACAACGAAGAGTGCGGCGGCGAGAACCAGAGCATCTTCTGCCTTCCCGACGCGCTGGCGAGCCGGCTGTCGATGTCGCTGACGCGCGACACCAAGAACCACCCGCTCTTCCCCACGCAGGGCGTGCGCGAGTCGATCTCGCTGGAGCAGACGGGCGGGCCCCTGGGCGGCACCGGCAACTACCAGAAGCTGATGGGCGAGGCGGAGTGGTGGGCCCCGGTGGCGGCCATCGGCGGCGGCCCGCGCCCCATCCGCATGGCGCTGGGGGTGCGCGCCAACGCCGGCACCATCTTCGGCGAGGTGGGTCCGTTCCCCTTCGAGCGCTTCTACATCGGCGGCGTGCAGACGAGCCAGCCGCTGCAGCTTCGCGGGTACCAGGAGTTCAGCATCGGGCCGCGCGGCTACGACGTGAACTGCCGCAGCCGCTTCCTGCAGGGGTGCCTGGGCGACTCGTTCCTCACCATGAGCGGCGAGCTGGCGGTGCGGGTGAGCGACATCCTCTCGGTGCACGCGTTCAGCGACGCCGGCAACGTGTACGACGACGTCGCGCAGTTCGACCCCACGCGCCTCTTCAGGAGCGCGGGTGTGGGCGGCACGCTGGTGACCCCGTTCCTGGGCGCCATCGGCGTGGACGCGGCGTACGGGTTCGACCGGGCGCAGCCCGGATGGCAGGTCCACTTCCGTCTGGGCAACCAGTTCTAACTTCTCTCGGAGCAGTGTGATGCGACGTTTTCTTTCGATCGGTTTCCTGGGCGCCGCGGCGGCGCTCGTGCTGGGTGCGGCGCCCGTGGCGGCGCAGCAGGGGCAGTTCAAGATCGGGGTGGTGAACACCCAGCGCGTGCTGGCGGAGCTCCCCAGCGTGGGCGCCGCGCAGCGCTCGCTGGAAAGCGAGCTGGGCCGCTACCGCACCGAGGTGGACACGCTGGAGCGCTCGCTCCAACGCCGCCAGGAGGCGCTGCAGGCCAACACCACGCTGACGGCCGCGGCCCGCACGCAGCAGCAGCAGGCGCTGCAGCAGAGCGTGGCGGCGTACCAGCAGCGCGTGGCGCAGCTCAACCAGCTCGCCGAGCAGCGCCAGCAGGCGGTGGTGGCCCCCGTGATGCGCCAGGTGACCGAGGCGATCGAGCGGATCCGGCGCGAGCAGGGCTTCTCGATGATCTGGGACGCGGCCGCGAACTTCGTGGTGGCGGTGGACCCGGCGTTCGACATCACGGACCGCGTGATCGCGGCGGTGCGTGCGCTCCCGGCTCCGGCGGCCACTCCGGCCCCGGCGGCGCCCGCGCCCCGTCCGTAAAGGCGCGCGCGGCGTTTGCCTGAGGGCGGCGTCTCCCGCTAAACTGAGTGCGCCCGCGGCTTCGGCCGTGGGCGCGCTTTGTTTTTGGGGGGTGGGTGGGGTGGCAGCCCCAGGGAGCCCGGCGGTTGAAACCGCGGCAACAACGGCGGGAAGCCTGCCTTCGCAGGCTCCCGGTGGCGGGCATCCGGCTCCGGCACGGGTGCCGGAGCACCGGGAGCTGAAGCCCCCGGCTGGAACCACGCGAAGCCCACTGAAGTGGGCTGGAGTGGCGCAGCATTCGGCCGGGAGTCCGCGCAGGCGGACTTTGTGCGGTTGTTGCCGCGGTTTCAACCGCCCGGGCCCCTGGAGGCCAGCAGCAGCCACCAGGCGAGCTCCGGACGCCCCGCCCCTCCCCCAGGTTGTTTTGGGGGAGGGGCCGCGAGGAACGAGCGGGGGAGGGGGCCCGCGGAAAACACATGAGACGGGAAGGCGGAACGACATGCCGCACATGACGATCGACGAGATCGCGCACATCGCGGATGGGGTGGTCGAGGGGGACGGGAGCAGGACGGTGAGCGGGGTGGCGCCGCTGGAGGAGGCGGGGGCGGACCAGATCTCGTTCGTTGCCGAGGCCCGCTACTTTCCCTACATTCAGGCGTCGCAGGCCGCCGCGGTGCTCGTCGCGCGCGACGCAGACGTCCCCCTTCCGGCGCACATGGCCGCGGTGCGGGTGGACGACCCGCGCCGCGCACTTGCGCGCGTCCTGGGCGCGCTGTACCCGGAGCGGGTACCGGCGCCCGGCGTGCATCCCACCGCGGTGGTCGGCGAGGGGGCCGAGGTCGCCGCCTCCGCCACCGTCGGGCCCTACGCCGTGATCGGCGAGGGGGCGCGGGTGGGGGAGCGGGCGCGGGTGGGGGCGCACACAGTGCTGGGGCGCGGGTGCACGGTGGCGGAGGACGCGGTGCTCCACGCGCACGTCACCCTGTACGACGGCGCGCGGGTGGGCGCCCGCTCCGTCATCCACAGCGGCGCGCGGCTGGGGGCGGACGGCTTCGGCTTCGTGTGGGAAAACGGCGGGCACCGCAAGGTGCCGCAGGTGGGCGGGTGCCGCATCGAGGACGACGTGGAGATCGGGTGCAACACGACCATCGACCGCGGCTCCATCGGCGACACCGTGGTGGGGCAGGGGAGCAAGATCGACAACCTGGTGATGATCGGGCACAACTGCCGCATCGGCCGCCACGTCATCATCATCTCGCAGGTGGGGATCAGCGGGAGCACCCGCGTGGGCGACGGCGCCGTCCTTGCCGGGCAGGCGGGGGTGGGCGGCCACCTGGAGATCGGCGCCGGGGCGCGCGTCGGAGGGCAGGCGGGGGTCACGGCGAGCGTGGCGGCGGGCGAGACCGTCAGCGGCTACCCGGCCCGGCCGCACCGGGAGGCGATGAGGGCGCAGGCCGCCTTCTTCAAGCTCCCCGAGCTGATGAAGCGGCTGCGCGAGCTGGAGCGCGCCGTGCTGGGGAAGTGACCGCGCCGCCGCCACGCGCGTCGGAAAGCTGAAACGTGAACCGGGCCGGTACGCCGCCCCCTGACCGATACATGCCGAGCACACCCCGACAGAACACCATCGTCTCCCCCGGCGAGGCGCAGGGCGTGGGGCTCCACACCGGCGAGCCGGTGCGGATGCGCGTCCTTCCCGCCCCCGTGAACACGGGGATCGTCTTCCGCCGCACCGACCTGGAAGGCTCCCCCTCCATCCCCGCTCACGTGAGCCACGTGGTGGGGACGGACCTGGGGACCACCATCGGGCTGGGCGAGGCGCGCGTGCACACGGTGGAGCACTTCCTGGCCGCCGCGGTGGCGCACGGCGTGGACAACGCCGTGGTGGAGCTGGACGCCAGCGAGCCCCCCGCCGGCGACGGCAGCGCCCGCATCTTCGACGAGATGCTGGCCGCGTGCGGCGTGGAGGAGCAGGACGCGCCCGCCAAGATCCTCACCGTGGACGCGCCCTTCCAGGTCACCAAGGGCGTCGCGCAGTACGTGGTGGCGACGGCCGACGCGCTTCGCGTGTCCACCACCATCGAGTTCGACCACCCGCTGATCGGGCGGCAGTTCGGGTCGTTCGGGCTGGGCGAGGCGCTGCGCCGCGACGTGCTCGCCGCGCGCACCTTCGGCTTCCTGCGCGACGTGGAGGCGATGCGCGGCCGCGGGCTGGCGCAGGGCGGCTCGCCGGACAACGCGGTGGTGCTCACCGAGGACGGGCTGGTGGACGGGACGGAGCTGCGCTTCCCCGACGAGTTCGTGCGCCACAAGACGCTCGACGTGATCGGCGACCTGTCGCTGGTGGGCGCGCGCATCCAGGCGCACATCGTGGCGGAGAAGCCGGGGCACGCGGGGAACGTGGCGCTCGCCCAGCAGCTCATCGCCCGCGCGGAGAAGAAGGCGCTCACGCGGCCGATCCTGAACATCGAGCAGATCATGCACTACCTTCCGCACCGCTACCCCTTCCTCCTGGTGGACCGGGTGGTGGAGTTCGAGGAGCGGAAGCGGATCGTGGGGCTCAAGAACGTGACCATCAACGAGCCGTTCTTCCAGGGCCACTTCCCCGGCCGCCCCGTGATGCCGGGGGTGATGATCATCGAGGCGATGGCCCAGGTGGGCGGGCTTCTCGTGCTGGAGAACGTGGAGAACCTGGAGGACAAGGTGATCTACTTCATGGCGCTCGACAACGTGCGCTGGCGGCGCCCCGTGACCCCGGGCGACCAGATCCGCTTCGAGGTGGAGCTGGTGCAGGTGCGCGGCGCCACGGTCAAGATGCGCGGCACGGGGACCGTCGACGGCCAGCTCGCGGCCGAGGCGGACATGATGGCTCGCGTGGTGGACCGCTGATGGCGATCGCGACCGAGACCCAGGTGCACCCCACCGCGCTGGTGGACGAGTCCGCCGAGCTGGGCGAGGGTGTGGTGGTGGGGCCGTTCTGCATCGTGGGCCCCGGCGTGTCGCTGGGGGCGCGCACGCGGCTGGCGGGGCACGTGGTGATCGAGCGCGACACCGCCGTGGGCGAGGACTGCCAGATCTCGTACGGCGCCGTGCTGGGCACCGACCCGCAGGACCTGAAGTACGCCGGCGAGCGCACCTACCTGCGCGTGGGCGACCGCACCGTGGTGCGCGAGTACGCGACCCTCAACCGCGGCACGGCGGCCTCGGGCCTCACGCAGGTGGGGAGCGACTGTATGCTGATGTCGTACGTCCACGTGGCGCACGACTGCCGCCTGGGCGACCACGTGATCCTCTCCAACGCCGTGAACATGGCGGGTCACGTGAGCATCGACGACTGGGCGATCGTGGGCGGGATGACGCCGATCCACCAGTTCGTCCGCATCGGGCAGCACGCCTTCGTGGGCGGGCAGTCGCGCATCTCCAAGGACATCCCGCCCTACGTAAAGGCGGCGGGGATCCCGCTGGAGCTGTACGGGCTCAACTCGGTGGGCCTCCAGCGCCGCGGCTTCTCGAAAGAGGTGCGCGACGAGCTGAAGAAGGCGTACCGCATCTTCTTCGCGAGCAGCCACAACACCACGCAGGCGCTGGCGCGGGCTCGCGAGGAGCTGCGCGCGCTTCCCGAGGTGGAGGTGTTCCTGGGCTTCTTCGGCGGCTCGGAGCGCGGGGTGAGCTTGTGAAGCCGTTGCGCGTGGGGGTGCTGGGGGTCGGGAGCCTGGGGTTCCACCACGCCCGCATCCTGCGCGACGTGCCGGGGGCGGAGATGGCGGGGGTGTTCGATGCGTCGCCCGAGCGGACGGCGCAGGTGGCGAACGAGCTGGGGGTGCGTGGCTTCTCCTCGCGCGACGAGCTGCTGGCGCGGTGCGAAGCGGCGGTGATCGCCGTCCCCACCACGCTGCACGCGGAGGTGGCGATGGCGGCGCTGGATGCCGGCGTGCACCTGCTGATCGAGAAGCCGATCGCCTCCACGCTCGAGGAGGCGGACCGCATCGTGGCGCGCGCGGAGGAGCAGGGCGTGATCGTGGCGACGGGGCACGTGGAGCGCTTCAACAGCGCCCTCCGTGCCTGCGAGCAGTGGCTGGACGGGCCGCAGTTCATCGAGAGCCACCGCCTGGCGCCGTTCGGGCCGCGCGGGACGGACGTGGCCGTGGTGCTGGACCTGATGATCCACGACATCGACCTTGTGCTCGGGCTCGTGGGGCGGCCGGTGGAGTCGGTGGATGCGGTCGGTGTGGGCGTGCTCTCGCCGAACGTGGACATCGCCAACGCGCGCTTCGTCTTCGAGGGCGGCGCGGTGGCCAACGTCACCGCCAGCCGCGTGTCGCTGGAGCGGATGAGGAAGATCCGCTTCTTCCAGCGCTCCGGCTACATCTCGCTCGACCTTGCCAAGGGCACCGGCGAGTTCCTGCGGCTGCGCAAGGGCGCCACGATGCCGGAGGGGGAGATCAACCCGCTCTCGCTGATGAGCATCGTGGAGCGGATCGAGCTGGCCGGCGACGGAGCGGAGCCGCTGCGCGCCGAGCTGGAGGCGTGGGTCGCGGCCGTCCGCGGCGAGGGACCCCTGGTGGTGAGCGGCAGGGACGGGCGCGACGCGCTCGCCATCGCCCTTCGCGTCATGGACCGGATCGAGCACCATGCGGCCGCTGCCCAACCCGCATAAGCTGCGCGGCTCCACCGACCCGCGCCGTCCGTTTCCGCGCCCGGTGCGTCCGCCGTCGCCGTGGCGGCTGGTGCTGCTGCTGGTCGTCACGCTCGCTGCGATCTTCGTGCTGCTGCGGCGGGCTGGGGCGCTGTGATGGTGGCGACTGCAGGGCTCACGCGGAGGCGCGGAGACGCAGAGGAACGGCTGGGCTCACACAGAGACACAGAGACACAGAGAGAGGGTTTCTCCGTGGCTTCGTGTCTCTTGCCGTTCGGGAGGATGGGATGAAGGGGCCGACGATCTTCATCTCGGCCGGGGAGGAGTCGGGGGATCTGCACGGGGGGGCGCTGGCGGCGGCGCTGCGCGAGCGGTTTCCGGATGCGCGGCTGCTGGGGCTGGGCGGGGCGCGGATGGGGGCGGCGGGGGTGGAGCTGATGGCGGGGCTCCAGGAGCTCGCGGTGATGGGGCTGGCGGAGGTGATCCGGCATCTGCCCTTCTTCTACCAGCTGCGCAAGCGGGTGTGGGCGGCGCTGGCGGCGGAGGGGGTGGATCTCGTCATCCCCATCGACTATCCAGGCTTCAACCTGCGCCTCGCTCGGCACGCGCGGGAGAGCGGGATTCCCGTGCTGTACTACATCGCGCCGCAGGTGTGGGCGTGGCACAAGAGCCGGGTGCGCGACCTCGCCCGAGATGCGGACCGCGTCGCCGTGGTGCTGCCGTTCGAGGAGGAGTTCCTGCGCGGCGCCGGGGTGAAGGCGAGCTTCGTCGGTCATCCGCTCCTCGACCGCGAGCCGCCCGCGCTCGACCGGGACGCTCTGGTGCGGGCGGAGGGGCTGGATCCGACGCGGCCCATCCTGGGGCTCTTTCCCGGCTCGCGCGCGCAGGAGGTGAGGCGGCACCTGGCTTTGTTCTCGGAGGCTGCGCGACACGTGGTGGAGCGGCGGCCGGAGGTGCAGCCGGTGATCGGGACGCCCGGGGGGATCGATAACGCCGTGTACGAGGGTGCCGCCTGGCCGCGCGTGTTGAGCGCGGGCGGGCTGCTGCAGTACGCGACGGCGGCACTGGTGAAGAGCGGCACCACGACGCTGGAGGCCGGTATCGCCGCGACGCCGATGGTGGTCGTCTACAAGATGAATTCCGCGAGCTACGCGGTCGCTAAGCGGCTGGTCAAGGTGCCGCACATCGCCCTCGCCAACCTGATCGCGGAGGAGCGCGTCGCCCCCGAGTTCGTGCAGGACGCCGCCACGCCCGATGCTCTGGCGGACGCGCTGCTCCCGCTGCTGGACGAGCGCTCGCCGGAACGTGTGGTGATGGTGGAGGGGCTGCGCAGGATCCAGGGGAAGCTGGGCGGGGCGGGGGCGTCGCGGCGCGTGGCGGAGATCGCGGGCGAGCTGATCGCGAAGGGGGCGCGGTGAGCGGGACGAAGCTGACGCGGACGCAGGACTTCACCGCGGCGCTCGGCGGCACGGCGCTGGACGCGCTGATGCGCACCACTTCCGTGCGCACCGAGGGCGAGGAGAACTTCCGCCAGTTCTGGCGCGAGAAGCGGCCGGTCGTGTTCACGCTGTGGCACGGGCGGCTGCTTCCCTGCACCTACCACCACCGCCATCAGGACGTCGTCACCCTCGTAAGCCACCACCGAGACGGCGAGTACATCACGCGGCTGGTGCAGAAGTGGGGGTACACGGCGGTGCGCGGCTCCAGCAGCCGCGGCGGGCTGGATGCGCTGCGCGAGCTCGTGCGCCATCTGCGCGGCGGCCGCTCGCTCGCCATCACCCCCGACGGCCCTCGCGGCCCGCGCGAGAAGCTGAAGCCCGGGCCTCTGCTCGCTGCGCAGCTCACCGGCGCGCCGATCATCCCGGTGGCATCCGGTGCGAGCCGCGCGTCGTACTTCGGGGGATGGGACCGGTTCCTGATCCCGCACCCCTTTGCGCGCCTCCAGATCGCGTACGGCGAGCCCGTGTACGTGCCGAGGCGGGCGGACGAGGCGGAGCTGCAGGCGGTGGCGGACGAGGTGGAGGGAAGGTTGGGGGGGTTGATGCGGAGGGTGGATCAGGCGTGGTGAGGGGAAAGGGCCCCCACCCCCCGGCCCCCTCCCCCGCACGCGGGGGAGCGTGGGGGAGGGGGGGAACTGCGGGCGGGGGGGGCTCGCGGCCGTCACACGCGGTGCGGCCGTGAGCTTGCGGACGTGGGTGCCGCGGTGGTGGGCGGGGGATGCGGGCGCGGCGGGGGCGGTGCTCAGCGCGGCGCTGCTGCCGGCGGAGGCAGGGTTCCGCGGGGTGGCGGCGCTGAGGAACGCGGCGTACGATCGGGCGGTGCTGCGCGTGGAGCGGGCGCCCGTGCCGGTGGTGAGTATCGGCAACCTCGCGGTCGGCGGAGCGGGGAAGACGCCGGTGGCGGCCTGGGTGGCGGCGCGGCTGCGGGAGCAAGGGCGCAGGCCGGGGATCGCGCTGCGTGGGTACGGGGAGGATGAGGTGCTCGTGCATCGCGAGCTCAATCCCCAGGTGCCGGTGTTCGCGGCGGCGCGGAGGATCGAGGCGGCGCGGGCGGCGGCGCAGGCGGGGTGCGACGTGGTGGTGCTCGATGACGGATTCCAGCACCGGGCGCTGGCGCGGGATCTGGATTTGGTGCTGATCGCGGTGGAGGGGTGGCAGGCGAGGCCTCGCGTGCTCCCGCGCGGGCCCTGGCGCGAGGGCCCGGGGGCGCTGGGGCGCGCGGGTGTGGTGGTGCTCACGCGCAAGTCCGCGCCGCGCGCGCGGGCGGAGGCGGTCGCGCGCGAGGTGGAGCGGTGGGCGGTGGGTAAGGCTGTCGTGGGCTGTCACCTGGCGCCGGGGAGGCTCGCGGCGTTGCACGAAGGGGCCGATCTCGACCCGCGCTCGCTCACAGGGCGCGATGTGCTGGCGGTGGCGGCGCTGGCGGACCCGGGGCCGTTCGTGGAGCACCTGCGCGCGGCGGGGGCGAGGGTGGAGGAGGCGCTGTTCGGGGATCATCACGCGTTCACGAGCGCGGAGGCGGCGGGGCTGGCGGACAGGGCGGGGGAGCGGGTGGTGGTGATGACGCACAAGGATGCGGTCAAGCTTCGGGGGCTGCTCCCGGCAAACGTGCGGGCGTACGTGCTGGAGCAGACGGTCCGTTTCGACTGGGGCGAAGAGGCGCTGCTTGCGGCGCTGGAGAGGATGCCGGGATGATGCGCACCGACGTGGTCGTGGTGGGAAGCGGGATCGCGGGGCTCTTCTTCGCGCTCAAGGTGGCGAAGTACGGCACCGTCACGCTCGTCACCAAGAAGAGCCGCCCCGAGTCCAGCACCAACTGGGCGCAGGGCGGTGTGGCCGCCGTCTTCGGCGCGGACGACTCCGTGGATCTGCACGTCGAGGACACGCTCGTCGCCGGCGCGGGGCTCTGCCACCCGGACGCGGTGAACGTGCTGGTGCGCGAGGGGCCGCTGCGAGTGCGCGAGCTGATCGAGCTGGGGGTGCGCTTCACGCAGGAGGGCGAGGACCTCTCGCTCGGCCGCGAGGGCGGGCACTCGCGGCGGCGCATCGTGCGCGCGGCCGACCTCACCGGGCGCGAGATCGAGCGCGGGCTCCTCCACGCCGTCGCGGAGAGCCCCAACATCACCATCCTCGAGAACCACGCCGCCGTCGACCTGCTGACCGCCACCGATCCGGGGACGCTGGGCGAGCGCTGCTGCGGAGTGCTGGTGCTCGACACCGAGGCGGGCGAGCTGAAGCCGTTCCTGGCGCGCGCCGTGATGCTGGCCACCGGCGGCTGCGGCCAGGTCTACCGCCACACCACCAACCCCTCCATCGCGACGGGTGACGGGGTGGCGATGGCGTACAGGGCGGGGGCCAAGGTGGCGAACATGGAGTTCGTCCAGTTCCACCCTACTGCGCTGTACCCCGCGCGCGACAAGACCTTTCTGATCTCGGAGGCGGTGCGCGGCGAGGGGGCGGTGCTGCGGCGGACGGATGGGACGGCGTTCATGGACGGCTATCATCCGCTCGCCTCGCTGGCGCCGCGCGACGTGGTGGCGCGCGCCATCGACAGTGAGATGAAGCGGAGCGGCGACCCCTTCGTCCACCTCGACTGCTCCGCCATCGCGCCGGACGAGATCCGCGAGCGCTTCCCCAACATCCTGCGCGAGACGGCGGAGCGGGGGATCGACATGCTGCGCGAGCCCATCCCCGTCGTTCCCGCCGCGCACTACCTTTGCGGCGGCGTGCTGACCGACACCGACGGCCGCAGCTCCGTCCCCGGCCTGTACGCGGCGGGGGAGACGGCGTGCACGGGGGTGCACGGCGCGAACCGGCTGGCCTCCAACTCGCTGCTGGAGGCGCTCGTCTTCGCCCACCGCGCCGCCGAGCGCATCGGGCCGCAGCTCGCGGTCACGCGGATGCTGGAGCCCGCCGCCCTTCCGCCGCACCCCGCGGGCGAGGCGGCTTCGGTGGAGGGGCTGGAGGAGGAGCGCGAGCGGATCCGCAACATCATGTGGGACCTGGTGGGGATCGTGCGCTCCACCGCCCGCTTGGCCGAGGCCGAGGCGCGGCTGCGGCCCATCTATGCGCTGCTCAACGGGTTGTGGGCGGCGGCGCGTCCCACGGCGGAGCTGGTGGAGGTGCGCAACGTCATCCAGACCGCGCTGCTGATCGTGCGCTGCGCGGCCCAGCGCCACGAGAGCCGCGGGCTGCACTTCGACGAGGACCGCCCCTTCCGCGACAACGAGCACTCGCTGCGCGACACCATCATCGTGCGATGAAGGTCACCGTGGCGGCCGTGGGAAAGGTGCGCGGGATGCTGGCGGATGCCCTCGCCGAGTACGAGACGCGCACCCGCCGCTACTTCGCCTTCGACGCCGCGGAGGTGAAGGAGGAGCCGTACCGCCGCACGGGCGACGCCGGGCGCGTGCGTGACGAGGAGGGGAAGCGTCTCCTGGCCCGCGTTGCGCAGGGCGCGCACGTTGTGGCGCTGCACGAGACGGGGAAGCAGTGGACTTCCGTGCAGCTCGCGGAGTTCCTGGGCGAACTGGCGCTGCAGGGGAGCCCGGGGGCCGCCTTCCTGATCGGCGGGGCGTACGGGCTGTCGGACGAGGTGCTCGCGCGCGCGGCGGTGCGGCTTTCGCTCTCGGCGATGACGCTCACGCACGAGCTGGCGCGGCTGGTGCTCACGGAGCAGCTCTACCGCGCCGGGACCATCCAGCGCGGCGAGCCGTACCACAAGGGGCGCGAAGCCTGATGCGGGGCCGCGCCGCGTGATCTTTTTTCCGGAGAGGCCGTTGAGCCTGCGCATCGAAGCCGAGCCCATCCGCGGGTCGCGGCTGGTGGACGACTACATGGCGGGTGCGCCCGCGATCTCCGCGTTCTACGCCGGGCATCCGCTGGACCCCGCGGCGTACCGCGAAAAGCTGGCGGAGGTGCAGCGCCGCTTCGACCGCCCCGCGCGCGAGCGTGCGGCGGCCGCGCTGCGCCCCACCTCGACCGGCGCGGCGGAGCGGCTGCGGCGCTTCGTGGAGGAAGGCGGGGCGATGGTGACCACGGGCCAGCAGACCGGCCTCTTCACCGGCCCGCTCTACACGATCCACAAGATCCTCTCCGCCATCCGCCTGGCCGAAGCGCTGGAGGCGGAGCTCGGCGTGCTCGTCCTCCCCGTCTTCTGGGCCGCATCGGAGGACCACGATTTCGCCGAGGTGAACCACGCTTGGGCCGTCGATAACGCTGGCGCGATCCGCCGCTTCGGCATCCAGGCGACGGACCGGCGCGCCGTCCCTATGAGCGAAATGAGGCTCGGATCGGACGTAGAAAGCGCCTTCGATGGCTTCGCGCAAGCGATTGGTGCCGATGGCGATGCATCCAACATCTTCACACGCGTTCGAGCCGCTTACCAGCCTGGCCGTACGGTGGCGGAGGGGTTCCGCGACACCATCGCGGAGCTCTTTTCCGGCTTCGATCTCCTGGTCACCGACGCCGCCGATCCGGCGCTGAAGCAGGCCTCCGCGGAGATCCTCCTGGCCGAAGCGGCGAACGCGGCGGAGCACGAGCGGCTCGTCAGGGCCCAGACGACTCTGCTGGAACTTGCCGGCTATCCGTCGCAGGTCCTGGTGGCGGAGGGGGCGACGAACCTCTTCATCCACGGCGTGGCGGGCGCGCGCGGCCCCGGCGGTCGCGAACGGCTCCAGCGCGATGGTGACGGCTTCATCGCCCCCGAGATCCGCCGCCGCTTCACGCAAGGCGAGCTGGAATCGCTGCTGCGCGACCAGCCGGGCGCCCTCAGCCCCAACGTCTTCCTGCGCCCCGTGGTGGAATCGGCCGTCTTCCCGACGCTGGCGTACGTCGGCGGGCCGGCGGAGACGGCGTACTTCGCGCAGATCGGACCGCTCTTCGAGGCGCTGAACATCCGCATGCCGCTCGTCTTCCCGCGCTTCGCCGCGCTGATCGCGCCCGCGGAGGCGGAAGAGGCGCGCGCCGCCCTCGCTATTACCGACGAGGAGCTGCGCCTTCCCGAACACGAGCTGATCGAGCGTGTCGCGCGGCGCCGCATCCCGCCCGAAGTCGCGGAACAGCTCCTGGCGCTCCGCCGTTCCATCGTCAGCGGCTTCGGGAGCGTGATCGATGCGGCGCATTCCATCGACCCCAACCTGGATCTCGCTATCGGGGCGCGGCGCAACCGGGCGATTGTGGAAGTCGCGAAGGCGGAGCGGAAAATCATTCGCCACGTGAAGCGCAACGACGCGGAGCTGCGGCGCGGCACCGCGTTGGCGCGCAACCACTTGCGTCCGAACGGCCAGCCGCAGGAGCGCGTGCTCACCGTCTTCCAGTACCTGATACACCAGCCGACGCTCCTGCACGACTTGGCGGCGGCCATGCACGTGCAGCTCCGCCCCGCGGCCGTGCCCGCGTGAGCGATCCTCAACCCGATGCGCGCATGAGCGAGAGCGACGAGACGATCCCTTTCCCCGCGCGCGACCGCGGCGAGGCGCAGTTCAGCCCGGAGCCGGACGACCCGGGCGCCGTGGAGCCCGATCCGGCACCCAAGTCGCCGCGCGCCGCGCCGTCCGGCAACCGCGCATCGGCCACGATCGCGGCGGGGATCCTCCTCAGCCGGCTCGCGGGGCTGGTGCGCGAGGCGGTGGGCGCGGGCTACCTGGGCACCTCCGCCTACGCGGACGCGTTCCGCGCGGGGCTGCGCATGCCCAACATCCTCCAGAACCTGCTGGGCGAGGGGACGCTGAGCGCGTCGTTCATCCCGGTCTACGCGGAGCTCCTGCACGAAGGGAAGGAGGAGGAGGCGGGGCGGGTGGCGGGCGCCGTCTTCGCGCTCCTCTTCGCCCTGGCGGGGGTGCTGGCGCTCGTCGGCGTGCTGCTGGCGCCGGTGCTCACGGCGGTCCTCCTCCCCGGGTTCCAGGGGGAGCGGCGGGAGCTCACCATCGCCATCACGCGCATCATCTTTCCGATGACCGGCGTGCTGGTGCTCTCCGCCTGGTCGCTCGGAATCCTGAACAGCCACCGCAAGTTCTTCATCCCGTACGTGGCGCCCGTGCTCTGGAACGCGGCCATCATCGGCGCGCTGGTGGCGTTCGGGGGCAGGGTAGGGGAGTACCAGCTGGTGGTGGCGGCGGCGTGGGGGGCGCTGATCGGCGGCGTGCTGCAGTTCGGGATCCAGCTTCCTGCGGTGCTGCGGCTGGAGCGCTCGCTCAAGATCCGCTGGGACCTGAAGCTGGAGGGGGTGCGCGCGGCGGTGAGGAGCGCCGGGCCCGCCATCATGGGGCGCGGCGTGGTGCAGCTGAGCAGCTACGCGGACATCGTGCTCGCCAGCTTCCTGGCCGAGGGCGCCGTCTCCACCTTCACCTACGCGCTGACGCTGTACATCCTCCCGGTGAGCCTCTTCGGCATGTCGGTGGCCGCCGCCGAGCTCCCCGAGCTCTCGCGCCAGCGCACCGCCGCGCACGACGTGCTCCGCCAGCGCGCCCGCGACGGGCTGGAGCGGATCGCCTTCTACGTGGTCCCCTCGTTCGTGGCGTTCATCGCGCTGGGTGACGTGGTGGTGGGGGCGCTCTACCAGCGCGGCGAGTTCACCCGCAACGACACGCTCGCCGTGTGGGTCACCCTCGCGGGCCTCACCGTCGGCCTGCTGGCGACCACGACGTCGCGCCTTCTCTCGTCCACCTTTTTCGCCCTCCGCGACACCAAGACGCCGGCGCGCTACGCCACGGTGCGGGTGGTGCTCTCCATCGTGCTCGGCCTGCTGCTGATGCTGACCTTCGAGCGCCTGGTGATCGGCGGGGTGCACCTGCCGGGCGGCTGGCTGGCGGACGTGCGGGTGGGCGGGAAGCCGCTGGGGCCGTTCGGGCTGGCGCTGGGCGCCGGCATCGCAGCGTGGATCGAGTGGATGCTGCTGAAGCGCTCGCTGCGCAATCGCATCGGCGGGGTGGGTGCGCGGGGCGGGGCGCTGGCGCGGATGTTCGCGGCCGCGCTGGCGGGCGCGGCCGCGGGGTGGGGCGTGCGCACGCTGATCCCCGGGTGGGGCCCGCTTCCGATGGGCGTGGTGGTGGGCGGCACCTTCGGCGCCGTGTACTTCGCCGTCACGGCGATGCTGGGGCTGGAGCAGTCCGGCGCGCTGTTCAAGCGGTTTGGGCGGATGCTGGGGCGGTAGGGGGGCCACCGGGGCCCCCACCCCCGCTCGTGAACTCGCGGCCCCTCCCCCAAAACTGCCTGGGGGAGGGGCGGTGGCGGGCATGCGTGCGCGGCGGCAGGGTTCGGCGTGGCGGCGGGCACGGGCAGCCACGTGGGGCGGCCCCTACGGCATCGGCGCCGAACGGCGGGTATCCGAGCGGGGGCGAGGGTGGGCAGACACGCAGGTCTGCCCCTACGGTTGTCGGTGTCGGCGGCGGGTGGCAGAGCAGCGCGGGGCACGGGCATCCGCGACGGGCGCAGATGGTTGCGCGCACGCCCCTCCCCCAGGTTGTTTTGGGGGAGGGGCCGCGAGGAACGAGCGGGGGAGGGGGCCC
>DASVTZ010000061.1 GCA_036387335.1 Longimicrobium sp. | reverse complement strand
CGCTGGGCGACCGGGTGGACGGGGCCCGCGGTGCCGTGACCGAACGTGTGACGGCGGTGCGCGGGGCGGTGGATGCGCGGCGGGAGCAGGCGCGCTCCGCCGTCGCCACCGGCCGCGACGCCGCCCGTGACGCCCGCGCCGACCTCCTGCGCCGGGTGGAGGAGGCCAAGGCGCTGCGACGCTCCGGCCGCGCGCCGGGTGCCGTGGAGGCGCCGCCGCCCCCCGAGGCGGAGCTGGTGGTGCTGTCGGTCGACACCGAAACGGATGCGGGCGAGCTGGCGCGATAGGCCGACCCCTGGGGCCCCGGGCGGCGCCTCGCCCCTGCCGGAGCGGCGGGGGAGGACGCGCGCCATCACCATCGCGCGGGCGTCGCGCATCGCCATCCGCCGCATGTGGCGGAACGGGTCGGACTTCACCGTCCGCGTGTGGAACAAGGCCGGCGAAGACGACATCTTCTTCCTGGCCGGCGGCATCGCCTTCAACGTCCTCCTGGCGGCCGCGCCCTTTTTCCTCCTCCTCGTCGGCATCCTCACCTACGTCCTGCAGCGGACGGTGGAAGATCCGCGTCAGGCGGCGGTGGACTACGTCCTCTCCATCCTTCCGCCGTCGCAGCAGGTGGTGGGGGTCACGCGCCAGATCGTGGGGCGGGTGCTGGAGGGCGGCCCCTCGTTCGGGGCGATCGGTCTTCTCCTCTTCATCTGGGCATCCACGCGACTCTTCGGCACGCTGCGCGCGGTGCTCAAGGACATCTTCGACCTCCCGGAAGAGCGGGGGATCGTGGCGGGGAAGATCTTCGACCTGCAGATGGTGCTCGTGGCCGGCACGCTGCTCGTCCTCAACACGGGGATCACGCTGGGGCTGGAGGCGGCGCAGCGCTTCGGGGTGGAGCTGCTGGGGGTGGAGAACCGGCGCGCGACGCAGGTCTTCATCAACACCTGGCCCCGGCTGGCGGCGTTCGGGTTCATCTACCTGATGTTCCTGCTGATCTACCGCTTCCTCCCCCTGCGGCGCACGCCGTGGCGCATCTCGGTGGTGGCCGCCACGTTCGCGTCGCTGTCGTGGGAGCTGCTCAAGGGATCGTTCGCCTGGTACGTGAGCGACGTGGTGGACTACAGCCGAACGTACGGCACGCTGCTGGCGCCGGTCCTTTTGGTTTTCTGGGTGTACTACTCGGCGGTGGTGTTCATCCTGGGCGGCGAGGTGGCGCAGGTGTACGACCTGATCCTGATTCGACGGAAGCAAAAGGAGCTGCTGGAATGAAGTGCGTAAGTGCGTTAGTGCGTGAGTGCGTTCTGGCGGCGGTGCTGCTCGTGTCTGCCGGCGCTGTCCAGGCGCAGGGGCTGCCGACCGATCCTTCTTTGCTGGCTCACGGTGCGGAGGCGGAGGGGCGCGAGCGGTACCGCGACCCGCCGGTCAACACCGAGGGGCGCTACATCGTCGTGTCGCTGGACGAGCACCGCCTTTACGTGATGGAGGCGGAGCGCGTCGTCTGGTCCACGCTGGTGGGGACGGGGACGGGGACGCGGCTGGAAGGGGCGGGGCAGGAGTGGGAGTTCTCCACACCGCGCGGGATGTTCCGGGTGCAGCGCAAGGAAAAGGACCCGCGCTGGTACCTTCCGGACTGGCACTTCGTGGAGAACAAGCTCCCCGTGCCTGCCGAGGACGACCCCAAGCGGTGGCAGCGCGGCATGCTGGGCACCTCCGCCCTCTTCCTTGGCGAAGGCATCGCCCTGCACGGCACCAGCCGCCCCGAGCTTCTGGGCCAGAACGTCTCACACGGCTGCATCCGCATGACCAACGAAGCCGCGCGCGAGCTGTACTACGCGGTGGACGTGGGGACGCCGGTGATCATCTACTGAACCGCAGTGCGTGAGTGCGTCAGTGCGTGAGTGCGTCGATCAAATCGCGCACGCCCAACGCACTTCCGCACTCACGCACTAACGCACTTCTTTTCCATGACCAAGACCGCTGCCGCCCCCAAGCCCGCCGACCGCATCGTCGTCCAGAACCGCAAGGCGCGGCACGAGTACCACGTCCTGGACACCTGGGAGACGGGGATCGTGCTGCAGGGGACGGAGGTGAAGTCGCTGCGCGATGGAAAGGCGAACATGCAGGACTCGTTCGCGCGCGTGATGAACGGGGAGGTGTGGCTCTTCAACCTCCACGTCTCGCCGTACGAGCAGGGGAACCGCTTCAACCACGATCCGCTGCGCCCGCGCAAGCTGCTGCTGCACCGCAACGAGATCCGCAAGCTGATCGGCTCCGTGCAGGAGAAGGGGCTCACGCTCGTCCCGCTGGACGTGCACTTCAGCGGCGGGCGCGCCAAGGTGAACCTGGCCCTCGTCCGCGGCAAGCAGCTCCACGACAAGCGCGAGTCCATCAAGGAGCGCGACTCCCAGCGCGAGATCCAGCGCGGGCTCAAGGATCGGGGCGAGTGAACTCGCGGCAACAACAGCACAAAGTCCGCCTGCGCGGACTCGCGCAGATGGCGGCGCCCGTTCCCCCCCCTTGTTGTCATCCTGAGGGAGCCGCCTCGCGGATGGCCGCGGTGCGCACCGGGCTTCCTGCGGCGACCGAAGGATCTAGCCGGCGAGGCAGGAGACCCGTCGCGTTCCACGGTCCCCTCGCAACGCGCAGTAGATCCTTCACTCCGCGCCAGAGGATTGAGACGGGGCGAGTTTGGAGCCGCGCGTCGCTCAGGATGACAAAATAGAGGGAATGTCGCGGCGGGCGAGCCCACTTCAGTGGGCTTTGCGTAGTTCCAGCGGGGGGATTTCACCCCCCCGCGCGCTCCGCACCGACGCCCGCGCCCCGGCTCTCCGCGCCGCCGCCTTCTCGGCTCCGGGTGCTGACGCCCGCGTCTCGGCTCTCGCGCCGCGCTCGCTTCTCGGCCCCCGGTGCTGCGGCCGCCTTCTTGGCTCCGGCGACGATGCCCGCTTTTTGATTCGCGGCGCTGACCCGCTTCTCGACCCTCGGACTTAACTCCGCGCTCTTCGCAATTCGCATCATCCCCGTGGTAGACTCATGAACATCATCCTCACCGCCTTCCTGCTGAGCCTGGCGTCCGCGCCGGCGGGGCTCGGCGCGCAACCCGGCCAGGCCTGGACCATCGAATCTGGCCCCCGCTCGTCGCAGGTGAACGAGAGCACGGCGCGCGGGTACGCGGCGCTCCCCGCATCGGTGCTGGTGAGCGTGGGGGCAGAGGTGTCGTACGCGCGCGACGGCGTCGTGGTGCAGGTGGGATCGCACCAGGTCGCGGTCGCGAACGGCGCGGCTCAGGTGACGGTCGATGGCACCGCCCGCCCGCTGGCTCACGCCGTCTATGCCGAGGGCGGCGTCGTCTTCCTGCCGGTCGACTTCTTTCGCGAGCTGCTCCCGGGGCTGACGGGTGGGCGCGTGCGGGTGGACGTGGCGGGCCGCTCGATCCGCGGGAGCGCGGCGCGCCCGGCCGGCACGGTCGCGGAGGTGGAGGAGGAATTGCCGGTGGAGCCCGCGCCGCGGCCGGACCCCGCGCGGCCGCCGCAGCGGAGGCTCGTGGTGGTGGATGCGGGGCACGGCGGGCGGGACCCGGGGGCGAGCGGACCCGGCGGGACGCGCGAAAAGGATGTCACGCTGTCGGTGGCGCGGCGGCTGGCGGCCCTCCTGCGCGAAGACCCATCGCTGGAGGTGCGGATGACGCGCGACCGCGACACGCTGATCGCCCTGCACGACCGCGCGCGCCTCGCCAACCGCTGGCGCGACGAGGGCCAGCCCGCGCTCTTCATCTCCGTGCACTGCAACGCGAATCCCAGCCGGTCGGAAAAGGGGTACGAGACCTACTTCCTGGCCGAGGCGCGCACGGCGGACGCCCAGCGCGTGGAGGCGTTCGAGAACGCGTCCGTGAGGTACGAGGATGCGCCGGTGGGCGGGCCGCTGGCCTTCATCCTCACCGACCTGCGCCAAAACCAGCACCTGCGCGAGTCGAGCGATTGGGCGCAGCTCATTCAGAACCGCCTCCGCGAGATCCATCCGGGTCCCAACCGCGGCGTGAAGCAGGCGGGGTTCGCGGTGCTGCGCGGCGCGTTCATGCCGGCGGTGCTGGTGGAGATCGGCTTCGTCTCCAACCCCGCTGAGGAGCGCCTCCTGACCGGCGACGAGATGCAGCGCGACGTGGCGGCGCAGCTCGCGCGCTCGGTGCACGACTTCTTTGCGCGCTCACAGCAGGGCTCCGAGTCGCGCTGAGGGGCGATGGGCTCACGCGGAGACGCGGAGACGCAGAGAGAGAACTCCGCCAGCCCCCCCGCCGGACCTATGCGGGAGCAAACGGGTAGACACGAGCATGACGATGACCGCCACACCGATCCTCGCCCTCGACGTGCCGGATGCAGCCGCCGCCTTTGCGCTGCTGGAGCGCGTGGGGCCGGATGCGGACTTCGTGAAAGTGGGCCTGCAGCTCTTCACCGCCGAGGGACCGTCCGTGGTCCGGGCGCTGCACGAGCGCGGGTACCGCGTCTTCCTGGATCTGAAGCTCCACGACATCCCCAACACCGTGGCGCACGCGGTCCGCTCGGCGGCGGGCCTGGGGGTGGAGCTGCTGACGGTGCACGCATCCGGCGGCGCGGCGATGATGCGCGCCGCCCGCGCCGCGGCCGGTGAGGGTGGGCCCGCGCTCCTCGCCGTCACCGTGCTCACCTCCCTCTCCGCACATGAGACGGCGGAGGCGTGGGGGCGCGACGCGCTCACCGCCGAGGCGGAGGTGGAGCGGCTGGCCCGGCTGGCGCACGCGTGCGGGATGGACGGCGTGGTCGCGTCGGTGCACGAGCTGGCGGCGATCCGCGGGGCGCTGCCGCGCGATTTCCGCGTGCTGACCCCCGGCATCCGCCTCGCCGGCGGCGACGCGGGGGACCAGTCGCGCGTCGCCACCCCGGCCGAGGCGGTGAGGCTGGGCGCGGACTACCTGGTGATCGGGCGCTCCGTGACCGCCGCAGCCGATCCCGCCGCGGCGATGCGCGCCGTACTGACCGACCTGGGCGCCCCGGCGCCGATGACCATAGACCAATGAAACGTCTCCTCCTCGTACTCGCCTTTCTCCTGCTCCCCGCGAGCGCCTCCGCGCAGACGCGGCCGGCGCCGCTGGAGGCGTTCGTGGCCACCGTGGGGCGCCTGTGGTCGGCGGGGGATGCATCCGGCCTGGTGGAGCTGGCGCCGGAGGACGGACGCATCCTGCTGGCGCTGGGGAACGAGGAGGCCGGCGCGGTGCAGGAACGCCACGTGGCCGCCGCCCTGCGCGACCTGTTCGGCGACCGGGAGACGGCGAGCGTGCGCCCCACCCAGGTGCAGCTCTCCGGCGGCACGCCGCTGCGGGGCTTCGGCGAGCTGTCGTGGGTGTCGCGCCCGCGCGGCGTCACGCGGCCGGTCACCTCCACCGTGTACGTGGGGGCCGTGTACGAGGGGAACGCGTGGCGGATCAGGGAGCTGCGCGTGCTGCGCTGACGCCGAAGCGCTTCGGCGACACCGGCGCCCCGGCCGTCCTCGCGCGCGAGGATCGCCGGGGCGTCGTGGCTTGACTCCCCCGCGCCGCCCGCCTACGATTGCGGACCCCCGAGGCCGCCGCGCCTCACGCCGTCCAATTCCGTCCGGCCGATGCTGCAGACCGACACCATAGCCGCCATCCAGACCAGCGTCATCCGCGACTGGGCGGACCTGTTCAACTGGCCCGCGCTCACCGCGACAGGGCTGCGGATAGCGGGTGCGCTCATCGTGGCGATCATCGCCAACTACGCGCTGAAGGCGGTTCTGCGCAGCGTGGAGCGGTCGTCGGAAAAGGATGGCATCGTCACCGCGCACGAGCAGCGCACCCGCACCCTGCTGGGCCTGCTGCGCAGCATGGGGCGCGTGATCATCTGGGTGATGACGCTGTTCATGGTGCTCGGCGCGCTCGGGCTGCAGCTCGGTCCGCTCCTGGCCGGCGCGGGCGTGGTGGGCCTGGCGGTCTCGTTCGGCGCGCAGTCGCTGGTCAAGGACGTCATCAGCGGGCTCTTCATCCTGATGGAGAACCAGTTCGGCGTGGGCGACGTGGTGCGGCTGGAGGGCGTGTCCGGCGCCGTGGAGCGGATGACGCTCCGCGTGGTGGTGCTGCGCGACGTGCACGGCGTGGTGCACGTGGTGCCGAACGGCCAGATCACCAAGGTCAGCAATCTCACCCGCGGCTGGGCGCGCGTGGTGCTGGACGTGGTCGTCGCCTACAAGGAAGACCCCGACCGGGTAATGGCCGTGATGCTGGACGAGGGGCGCCGGCTGTTCGAGGACCCCCAGTGGCGCCCGCTGCTCCTGGAAGAGGTGCAGGTGCCGGGGATCGAGTCGTTCGGCGAGCACGGCGTCACCATCCGCATCCTCGCCAAGACCCTTCCGCTGAAGCAGTGGGACGCCGCGCGCGAGCTCCGCCGCCGCCTAAAGCTCCGCTTCGACCAGGAGGGGATCGACGTCCCCTTCCCCACGCAGACGATGTACTGGGGCGAAGGCCAGTCTCCCGCCGAGCTGGCCATGCTCGCCGCGCGCCCCACAACCGGAGTGCCAGATGCGGAACGCTGAATACGGACGGCGATGTAGGGAATCCAGCTCGTGAAGCTGGAGGGAAGAGGGCACACCGCCCCTATTCCCTATTCCCTGATCCCTAGTCCCCATCCATGCCGATCCGCTTCTACAACACCCTGACCCGCCGCGAAGAAGAGTTCGTCCCCCTGGAGCCCGGCAAGGTCGGGATGTACACCTGCGGCCCCACGGTGTACGCCCCGCCGCACATCGGCAACATGAGGACGTTCTTCTTCGCGGACCTGCTGCGCCGCTACCTGGAGTTCCGCGGCTACCAGGTGAAGTTCGTGATGAACCTCACCGACGTGGACGACAAGACGATCCGCGGCGCGCTCCGCGAGGGCGTGTCGCTGAACGACTACACGCAGCCGTTCATCGACGATCTCTTCCACAACTTCGACCAGCTCGGCATCCGCCAGGCGGACGTGCACCCGCGCGCCACGCACTACGTCCCGCAGATGGTGGACATCATCCGCCGCCTGCAGGAGCGCGGGATGGCGTACGAGGCCGAGGGCTCCGTCTACTTCGACATCTCGGAGTTCCCCGGCTACGGCCAGCTCTCGAAGGTCGACGTCTCCGCCGGCCGCCGCGGTGAGCGCGTGGCGGCGGACGAGTACGACAAGGACGACGTGCGCGACTTCGTCCTGTGGAAGGCCGCCAAGCCGGAGGACGCCACCGTCGGCGCGGTGTGGGACACGCAGTGGGGCCCCGGGCGCCCGGGGTGGCACATCGAGTGCTCGGCCATGAGCATGCAGGAGCTCGGCGAGACCTTCGACATCCACCTGGGCGGCGTGGACCTCGTCTTTCCGCACCACGAAGACGAGATCGCCCAGAGCGAGGGGGCGACGGGGAAGCCGTTCGTGCGCTACTGGCTGCATGGCGAGTTCCTGCTGCTGGAAGGCGGCAAGATGGCCAAGTCCACCGGCAACATCTTCAACGTGCAGGACCTGGTGGAGCGCGGGGTGAAGCCGTCGTCGGTGCGCTACCTCTACCTGACGGCGCACTACCGCAGCAAGCTCAACTTCACCTTCGAGGGCCTCGCCTCCGCCGCCGAAGCGGTGCGGCGCGTGCGCGGAACCCGCGACCGCCTGCGCGGCCACCCCGCGGTCCGCGACCCGGACCCGGCGGACACCCCCACCCTGCACGCCGCCGCCGACGAGGTGCTCGCCGCCTTCGCCGAGGCGATGGACGAGGACCTCAACACCAGCGTGGGGCTCGCCGCGCTGCACCGGCTGGTGGGCGCCATCAACACGCGGCTGGAGGAGCTGGGCACGCGCCCCATCAGCCACGCCGAGCAGGCCGCCGCCCTGGCCGCGCTGGAGCGCATCGACTCCGTCTTCGGCTTCGTATCGCTGGCCGACCGCGAGTCGATGGTGGACGATGATCTCGCCGCCTGGGTGGAGGAGCGGATCGCCGCGCGCCAGGCCGCCCGCGCGGCGCGCGACTTCGCCACCGCCGACGCGATCCGCGACGAGATCGCCGCGCGCGGGGTGGTGGTGGAGGACACGCCGCAGGGGCCGCGCTGGTCGCTGGTGTCGTGAGGCGGGGGTGGTGAAGGGGGCGATTTCGCGTTAAATTCGACCCCTTCGCCACCTTAGCTCAGCTGGTAGAGCACTCGATTTGTAATCGAAAGGTCGTCGGTTCGAACCCGACAGGTGGCTCTCGGCGCCTGCCGAACCGGATTGCGTGCCCCGCACCGATCCACTAGCTTTTCCACCCCGCCGCTCGTGGCGGGGAACTCCCGGGCGGGAGTAGCTCAGTTGGTAGAGCATTAGCCTTCCAAGCTAAGGGTCGCGGGTTCGAGTCCCGTCTCCCGCTCCTGTAAGTAGCCCCCGGGTCGTGTTTACGACGCGGGGGCTCTTTCATGCGGTGACTCGATTTGCGACAGGGCCAGAAACAGGGCCCAAGCTTGACGGCAGGTGTATCGTAGGGGGACGCTGTTCGGAGTGCCGGACGCTTCCGGCGGTGGGGCAGAAGCAAGAACCAGTACCGGGAGGGATGATGCTTCCGGCACCGCTGACGTGCGCCTTGCACCCTTCACCCGCGCCAGTACGTGCTCGTGCGGTCCTGCACCGCTACTTGCATCCAGGTACGGGCGGCTAACCATCCACTTGCTTACCTCCGCACCCCGTGCCTCCCGCATCTCCCTCGCCGGTCACCATCGCCCTGATCACCGCTGGAGCAGCGTTTTCCGCTGCAGTGCTCGCACAGTTGCTCGCGCACGTGTTCACTGTGAGACGAGAGAGGCGGGCCGATGCACGGGCGGTGTATCAGAAGCTATATGCACCCATCATCTTCGAGGTGTTTCTCTACCTCGATGCGAACCGCGCGTACGATGCTCAGGATGTTGTGTCAGGTAGCGCAGAAAGGCTCCTTGAGCGGATAGATGTGCATGTGGCGGACCATCTGTCGGTGGCGTCACCACGGCTCATCGAAGCGTACTACCAGACCCGCCGACACCGGTTTCTAGATGATGACATGCGCGGATACGGCCAAGAGATCGCGCTACGCCGGTTCCTGACCGTACTCGTCGAGGAGTTCCTCTCTACGGCTCGTCGAATTGGGTTCCTCGGGAGCGATCAGCGGCGCCAAGTCGAGCGAACGGCCATGATCTTTACTATTTGGGAGACCGCGTCGCGTGTGTACGGCGATGATCGCAGCAATCTTGTGCTCCGACATCTGTGGCTATTAGAAGAGCGTAAGACCGGGTGGTGGTTCCGTCGTCGGCTAACTCGTCTAGCGCGCGCGGGGTTGCGTGAACTGGCGAACTCACAACACGCTTTCGAAAGCCTGCTGATCGATGCTACCGATCAGCAGAGAGGATCCCGGCACACGATGCGCGAGGCGCTCAACGGCCTCGGGCCGTATCGACTCTAAGCGTGATTGCGCATCCCGACACGCCACTCATCGTGCGATCTTCGTCTGCATCTCTAACAAGGGCGGCAGTCTCCCCGTTGAATTCGCCTCCCCCTATCTCCCTAGCCCCTTCCTTCACGCTGCCGCGTGGCTTGGATGCGGTCGGTCGCGCAGGGACTGCACTTCGTTGCGGTTGGCGGGGCGGGCGCTCAGGTGCGCTCCTCACCCTCGCTGAGGCGCCGAATGGCCGGAACCACCTCCACTGATCGCAGGTCCGCCAGCGGCAACACCCGCTCCGTTCTGTCCAGCATTTGCAGCAACGCATGCGAGGGTACCCCGGCGGTGTGGCGCCAGCTCACTCAGTCACGCCATCTATCTCATTCCGCTCGCCGTCAGAGTCGATCACTACGGCGTACAGGTCTAGAGTCCAACCGACTTTTAGCAATCTCCCCTATATCTCCTTATCCATGTATTCCCCCTTCGAGGCTCGCCGCCGTGCGTCGGTTTTTACTCGCTGTTGGGGCGCGGGCGTTCGATTCCGTAAGCAGTGCGATAGGCGTTGGCCGCGCGTGACGTGAAGTGCTGCAAGGCAGCCGTGTCCGCGTCAGCCCGGTCCAGCGCCACTACGGCCGCAAAGTCCAGGATCTGCCGCTCCGTCGCGTCTCCGCCGGGGTACGGCAGGGTACCGCCCAGCCGGAGCCGGACCTGCTTGGGGTCTTGGTCGCCTCCGAACATCGTTGTTGTGTGTCGCATGGCTCCTCCACTTTGGGCGTCCACCGGGCAGTTCGTCACCGGCAACCATCATTCCGGGGCGGCTGGTGTCAGTGAGGAGCCAGCTCGCGCTTCCGTCGGTCCCTTGTGCCACCTCTACGGTAAGAGGGCTGCGTTCCCAGATCACTTCGTCAACAAAATGTAGCGAGTCGCGCGGGTGGGCAGGACTTCCGGGCTGGAGTAGCTCAGTCGGTAGAGCTTAGCCTTCGCAGCTAAGGGTCGCGGGTTCGAGTTCCGCCTCCCGCTCCTGAAACTCCGGCGTCGCAAGCAGGTAGCTTGCGGCGCCGTTGTCGTTTCTACCCTGGTCGATTAGGCTGCTGAGCCGGATGCGGCTCGTACGGCGTCCGGATTCTGCTCTGCGATGCGGAGCAACACCCGGGCGGGTCCGTCTGGCCGGCGCCGTCCCTGCTCCCAGCCGCGGAGCGTCCCCAGACTGATCCCCAGCATCGCGGCGAACTTTGGCTGCGACATCTTGTAGCGCGCGCGCAACTGGGCTACGTCCACCTCGGGGAAGGTGAAGACCCGGGAGGGCTCCGCCTCCCCGCGGAGAATCGCCATCCCCTCGCGGGTGCTCTCCAGGAGCTCCTCAAACAGTTCGTCTCGCATCGTCACTTCTCCGATGTTCCTGCGGTGGCGCCGCGGGCGGGCCCCGCGGTGGTCTCTCGACGACCTGCATGGTTCCTCCGTCCGCGCGGGTGAACGTGTCGATGACTCCATCTGGTATAAGACTGTGACGCACATGCGTCAACGACTCACATCGGAGGTGCGGTGTTCGCCGCGAATGTGGGGCGAGCCGTTTGCGTCGCCGGAACTTGCCGGTTAGAGTGCGACACAGAAGTTTGCTCCTGCTGGCGCGCGGCGGAGGCTGATCCTCGCGCGTGAGGTTTTGGGAGACGATCTTGGTGTTGGAAAGGAAAAGCCCGCCCGGCGGCGGAGGGGATCCAGGGGAAATGAAGCGAGTCCTGATGTACGACCCGTACCACGACTGTGAATTCGGCGCGCAGCGCTGCATGATCACGCTCGCGGAGGGGCTCAAGGAGCACGGGTACGAACCGATCATCGCCACCGGCAAGGAGGGGGCGCTGAGCCGGAGCGCCCGCAAGGCGGGGCTGACGGTCGACATCATCCCGATCCCCAGGTCGCTCGACATCTTCGGGGGCGCGGCGCTGGCTGCGTCGGCGCCGCGCAAGCTGTTCCTGATGCTGGAGGTGATGCGCTACGGCGCGCGGGTGTCCCGGCACGCCCGGCGCCACGGCGTGGACCTCCTGTTCGCGAACGAGCTGCGCAGCTGCCTCTTCCTGCTGGCCAGCAAGCTGCGGCTGGGGAAGCCGCTGGTGTGGGGGATCCACGGCGGGCCTTCGCAGGGGATGCTGTCGGCGTTCGCCTCGTCGGTGTCGGACCGCGTGATGCTCATCTCCAGGGCGGCGGCGAAGGCCATGCCGCCGCGCGCCCGCCGCCGCGCCGAGCCCAAGACGATGCTCAACTACATGGGGATCGACGCGTCGCGGTACCACGCCCGCACCAGCCCCGAGGCGCGCAGCGCCACCCGCCGGCGGTTCGGCCTGCCCGAGGATGCGGTGCTCGTGACGACCGCCGGCTCCATCAGCCGCCGCAAGGGGTACGACACCCTGCTCTCGGCGCTGGAGCTCGTCGCCGGCGACGGGCCGCGCGTGCACCTTGCGGTCGCGGGGGCGATGGCGCCGGGTGGCGATCCCGAGTACGTGGCCGGGCTGCACCGGCACGTGGCGGAGAAGGGCCTCCCGGTGACCTTTGTGGGCTGGCTGGACGACCTCCCGGAGCTGCTGGCGGCCAGCGACATCTTCGCCCTGGTCTCGCGCGAGGAGGGGCTCGGCATCGTGACGCTGGAGGCGATGGCGACCAGCCTTCCCGTGATCGTGACCTACGCCGGCGGCAGCGAGGAGACGGTGGTGGACGGCGAGAGCGGCCTGATCATCCACCCCGACGACCCGGCCGCGCTGGCCGACCACCTCCGGATGCTGATCCGCGACCCCGGTCTGCGCTCGCGCCTCGGCGAAAGGGCCCGCCAGCGGTGCGAGGAGGTGTTCAGCGTGAGCGCATACAAGGCGCGCTTCTTCGACCTCGTGCGCGATGCATAGCGTGGGCTCCCCACCCTCAGGCACATGTCCATCGAATCAGAGCAGGACCTGCTCGGGCTGAAGCGCGCGGGCCACGTCGTCGCGCTGGCGCTGCAGGCGATGCGCGACGCGGTGCGTGAGGGGATCTCCACGGCGGAGCTGGACGGGGTGGCGGCCGGCGTGCTCGGGGAGCACGGTGCGCGCGCCGCTCCCAGGATGCACTACCGCTTTCCCGGGCACTCGTGCATCAGCGTCAACGAAGAGGCCGTGCACGGTATCCCCGGTGCGCGCGTGCTGCGGAAGGGCGACCTGGTGACGCTGGACGTGACGGTGGAGCTGGACGGGTACTACGCGGACGCGGCGGTCACGGTGGGCGTGCCACCGGTCTCGGACCAGGCGCGGCGGATGCTGGAGTGCGTGGAATCGGCGTTCTGGCGCGGCGCGCGGGCGGCTCGGGCGGGGGAGCGGCTCGCGGTGGTCGGCGGCAAGGTGGAAGCGGAGGTGGAGCGCCACGGCTTCAAGGTGCTGCGCGACCTCTGCGGGCACGGCATTGGCCGCGGCATCCACGAAAGCCCCACCGTCTGCAACTTCTACGATCCGCAGGACAGGACGCGCCTGACCGAGGGCCTGGTCATCGCGCTGGAGCCGGTCATCTCCGTCGGCGCGCGCTCGTCCCGCACGGCGGCGGACAGGTGGACCATCACCAGCGCGGACCGCAGCCTCACCGCGCATTACGAGCACACCATCGTCGTCACTCGCGGCAAGCCGCTCCTTCTGACGGCCGCATAACCGCGGGTCTCACACAGAGCCACAGAGGAATACGGAGAGGGGAACGGGAAGGGACTTACTCTTTCGTTGCTGTCCACCTCTGTGTCTCTGTGTGAGGACCTGTCGATTCGGGCTCCCCTCGTTCGTCGCATGGATAGAGAGCGGGAAACCGAGGCGTGCCCCGCTTCAAACCCTGGGAGCAGAGGAGCTCGAGATGCGATTCATGACCTTCGTGAAGTGCCCGGAGAATTGCGGCCCGCCGCCTCAGCCGTTCATGGAGGCGATGGGGAAGGCGAGCGAGGAGGCGAGCCGGGCCGGTACCCTGCTCGACACCGGCGGCCTGGCGCCGACCGCGATGAGCACGCGCGTCCGGCTGTACGGCGGCACCGTGAACGTCGTCGATGGGCCGTTCACCGAGAGCAAGGAGGTCGTGGGCGGGTACGGAATCGTCGCCGCCAACTCGCGCGAGGAGGCCGTGGAGGGCGCCGTGTGGCTGATGAACATGCACCGGGAGCACTGGCCCGGCTGGGAAGGCGAGGCCGAAGTCCGGCAGATCCTGGGTCCGGAGGATTTCGAAGCCGCGAACGCGCAGCCGTAACCGCCGCTGAGACACCTTACATCAGGCAGACGACCGCGCCGCCTCAGCACCGAGGCGGCGCGTCGTGCGTGCAGCTTCCGCCATGGCTCCGAGCAACCGAGCATTGAACGTGCAGGTTGGCGGCGGGCGGATGCGGCGCTCCGTTCGAGGCGCTCGCGGGGGTGACGCCAACAGGGCGAGGCGCGGTGGCAAGTGCGGCCATGATACGGAACAGAGGGCGATGAGCGGCCACGAGAACGGCGCTCCCGGACGTTCGGTCGCGCGACGCGGCGCGATGGCGGCGGCGCTGCTGCTGGCGGGCGGGGTGGGATGGATGGCGTCCGGGCTGCCGCGTGCCGCGGCGGCGGAGAGCGGCGTGCCCTCCGCGCCGGTGGTGGGCTTCGCGAGCGAGGCGGGGAGTTCGCCGGAAAGCGAGGCGGCGGCCGTCGTGACCGTGCGGCTGAGCGAGGCGTCGGCGCAGCGCGTGACGGTGCGGTACGCCGTCTCGGGCGGGACGGCGCACGCGGTGCCGCACGGCAGCGGGCAGGATTACACGCTCCCGGCCGGCACGCTCACCTTTCCGGCGGGGACGACCACGCGCACCATCCGCATCGCCGTCGCCAACGACGCGATCAACGAGACGGACGAGACGGTGAGCATCCAGCTCTCCGGTCCCACGGGGGCGGCGCTGGGGCGCAACGCCGTGTACACGCACACCATCGTGGACGACGACCGGCGCACGCTGGTGAGCGTGCGCGACTTCGGCGCGCGCGGCGACGGCACGTCGGACGACACGCAGGCCATCCAGCGCGCCATCGAGTCCGTGTACGCGCGCGGCGGCGGCGTGGTCGTCTTTCCGCGCGGCACCTACCGCGTCACCTCCGTCAACATCCGGGAGGGGATCACTTACGAAGGCTTCGGCGCCGTCATCACGCGCCCACCGATGCAGGCGAAGTGGGTGCGCACCTTCACCACCGAGCGCGTGCTGTACTCGGGCGACGCCGATTCCAGGCCGCTCATCATCCGCGGCCTCACCTTCGACGGCAACTCCGCCGCCCAGGGCCCCTACCAGCAGCACCAGCTGGAGCAGGCGCACCTCGTCTTCCTCTACGGAGACCCGGCGCGCCGCGGAAGGCTGCGCGCCTTCGTGGAGGACTGCCACCTGCGCAACGGCGTGGCGGACGGCATCTCCGTCTCTACGAACGTGGTGGCGAAGGTCTACAACTGCGATGCGGTGGACGTGTTCCGCGGCGGATTCGTGCTGACGGGCGGGTATTCGAAGGCGGACGTGCACAGCTTCACCACGCGCGGCACCCGCGACGCCACCGGGATCGACGTGGAGGTGGACGGGCGCGGCTTCGGCAACACCCTCAAGGTGGAGCTGAACCTGACACGGCTTCGCCTGCTGGACGGCGACTTCGACATCGGAGTGCACGAAGGCTCCATCGTCACGGGAGAGCACATCGTGGCGAAGGCGCCGTTCTTCCTCTACGCCGAGAACTCGACGGTGCGCCTGCGCGACTGCGACTTCGAGGTCGGCTACCCCGACTCGTTCGGCAACCGCATCGTCTATCCCAAGGATGTCACCTTTACGAACTGCACCTTCACCACCAGCGAGCGCGTGGCCGGCGAGGCGAACCGCGGCATGCGCATCGCGGACGTGTACTGGAACTTCGACTGGGCGCAGGGGCCGCTGCGCACAAGGCAGTCGCTGACCTTCAACAACTGCCGCTTCGTCGTGGGCGCGAACGTGGAGCCGGGCGACGCCGTGTACGTGGCGAGCACCACCATCGACGATCCTGCGCACGGCAACGTCGTGACCATCAACGGCGGCACGATCGGGCCGGGCTTCGACGCGGTCTTTGCGCCCGTCTGCACGCGCTGCGTGCGGAACCCATGATGCGCACCGCGTTTCCGGCTCGCGGCGCGCGTGGTACGTTGCACGATGGGCAGCCCCGTTCCAGCTCTGGAGGAGCAAGGCGCATGATGAGATCGTCTCGCGCGGCCGTCTGGATGCTCGCGCTCGGCGCGTGCGGCACGGCGCACACCGAAGCGCCGCCGGCACCTGTCGCCGTGCAGCAGCCCGCGCCTGCCGGCACCGTGCCACGAGCCGCCGCCGACACCGTGCGCCGCACCAGCGACGCGGATGTACGATTCATGCAGCACATGATGGCCCATCACGCCCAGGCGCGGGTGATGACGGCGATGGTGCGGCAGCGGAGCACCCGCCCCGAGATCCGCCTGATCGCCGAGCGCATCGACGTGTCGCAGGACGACGAGATGCGGCTGATGCGGAGCTGGCTGCGGCGCCACGGCGCGGAGGCTCCCGCCGACGCGCACGCCGCCCACGGCGAGCACGCCTCGATGCCGGGGATGCTCACCGAGGCGGAGCTGGCGCGGCTGGCGGCGGCGAGGGGGCCGGCGTTCGACCGGCTCTTTCTGGAGTACATGATCCGCCACCACGAGGGCGCCGTGACGATGGTCGCCCAGCTCTTCGCCACACCCGGCGCGGCCCAGACCTCAGAGATGTACGGCTTCGCCACCGACGTGAACGCCGACCAGCGCGCGGAGATCGCCCGCATGCGCGCGCTGCTGTCCGCGCTTCCCCGCGGCTGAGGCGCGCAGCGGAGCGCCCCAGCGAGAGTCACCCGACACTCAACCGAAGAACGAGATGAAAATCGAAACGACGGCTGCAAGGCTCGCCATGGCCGCCCTGCTCCTGGGCGCGGCGTGGACGCGCGTCCACGCACAGGCGCGCGACCCGCGCATCGGGCTGCGCGCGGGGTGGATGAACGCGGGAGAGGCCGCACGCAACATGGCGCTGGTGTCGCACACGCCGCGGCCCGCCGGCTTCATCGACCCGCAGAACATGAACGACTTCGGGCTGATCAACGCCGACCTGGCCTTCCATGGCAACACGACGTTCATGGGCGGCTTCCACGGCATCCAGATCTACGACATGACGGACGTGCGGCACCCGCGGCTGCGCGGCACCATCGTGTGCCCCGGCGGCCAGGGCGACGTGTCGGTGCACCGCAACCTCCTCTTCATGTCGGTGGAGGAGACGCGCGGCCGGGTGGACTGCGGCACGACGGGAGTCGAAGGCCCGGTGAGCACCGAGCGCTTCCGCGGCGTGCGCATCTACGACATCAGCAACATCGACTCGCCGCGCCAGGTGGCCACCGTGCAGACGTGCCGCGGCTCGCACACGCACACGCTGGTGCCGGACCCGCGCGACTCGTCGCACGTGTACATCTACGTGAGCGGCACCGCGCCGGTGCGTCCCGGCGCCGAGCTGGCCGGGTGCTCGGGCGCGCGGCCGGAGCAGGACCCCAACACCTCGCTCTTTCGCATCGAGGTGATCCGCGTGCCGGTGGCCCACCCCGAGCAGGCGCGCATCGTCAGCACGCCGCGCATCTTCGCGGACTCGGCGGGGAACGTCGCCGGGCTGTGGCGCGGCGGCCGGCACGGCGAGGGGACGCAGGAGACGGCCGAGACGGACATGTGCCACGACATCACCGTCTACCCGGAGATGGGGCTGGCGGCGGGGGCGTGCTCGGGGAACGGGATCATCCTGGACATCCGCGACCCCGCCAACCCGCGGCGCATCGCGGACGCCACCGACCCCAACTTCGCGTACTGGCACTCGGCCAACTTCAGCAACGACGGCCGCAAGGTGATCTTCACCGACGAGTGGGGCGGGGGAGTGGCGCCCCGCTGCCGCGCCAGCGACCGTCCGACGTGGGGCGCCAATGCCATCTTCAACATCACGGCGCAGCGGCGGCTGCGGCTGGCCAGCTACTACAAGCTGCCCGTGGCGCAGACGGAGACGGAGAACTGCGTGGCGCACAACGGCTCGCTGATCCCCGTGCCCGGGCGCGACATCATGGTGCAGGCGTGGTACCAGGGCGGCATCTCGGTCTTCGACTTCACCAACCCCGCGAAGCCGGTGGAGATCGCCTTCTTCGACCGTGGCCCCATGAGCAGCAGCGAGGTGGTGGTGGGCGGCTACTGGAGCGCGTACTGGCACAACGGCCACATCTACGGCTCGGAGATCGGCCGCGGGCTGGACGTGTTCGAGCTGCGCCCAAGCGAGCACCTGACGCAGAATGAGATCGACGCCGCGAAGCTGGTGCGCGAGGAGACCTTCAACCCCCAGCTGCAGACGCGCATCGAATGGCCCGCCAGCTTCGTGGTGGCGCGCGCCTACCTGGACCAGATCAAGCGCAGCAACGGCCTCACCCGCGCCCGCTCCACGGCGGTGGCGGGCGAGCTGGCTCGCGCGGAGCGGCTCAGCGGCGCGGCACGGCGCACGGCGCTGAACTCGCTGGCGGCGCAGCTCACCCGCGACGCCGCCCGCTCCAGCGACGCCGCGCGCGTGCGGATGCTGGCCTCCACCGTGCGAGACATCGCGGCGGGGCGGAACCAGGCCTCGGCGGCGGACTGACGCGGCCCAGGCGCTGAAAAGACGCACGAAACGAAGCCCCTCCACCGCGAACTGGTGGAGGGGCTTCGTGCGTGCGGAAAACGTAAGTCTTGCGCACTGTCCCGTCTGCAACGCAAACTGTAACGCCTCCCCCGTTATCTCCCGCGCCTCCATCCGGATGGCCCGCTTGATCGAGACTCAGCTTCAATCCCCCGCCGAGGTTTTCTACGAGCGCTTCTGCGCCATCGTCCCGCAGTCGGGGCGCGTGGCTCCGCTGCGCCACGACTCGGACAGCTACAGCCCCATCTTCAGGGCGCTGGAAGCCGCCGAGACGCGGGCGCTGCGTTACGCGCGCAACGCCCTCGGCCTCCCCGGCTACCAGGCGATCGGGATGGTGGCGCGCATGGGCGCCGAGCTGGCGCGCTGGTCGCGCGACGACGGCATGGACCGCGGCGCGCTCCGCAAGCGGCTGCGGGAGGCGGCGGAGTACGGCGCGCCGGGGCCGCTCTCGCCGCACTGGCACCGGCTGGGCCTCCTGGTTGCCGCGGCGATGCAGCCCCACCCGCTCCTCCGCGACCTCTCCTGCGCGCCGACCGTGGTGTACGATGAAAGCGGCATCCGCGCGCAGTGCGGGGATGCCGAGGCGGTGGTGCGCGGTGCCCACTGGTACCTGCCCGTGGAGGAGGACCACGCGCGGCTCGTGGCGCTGCAGCTGGCGCTGGCGTTGCGGGAGCAGCTGGACGAGGGGATGGCGTAGGGCCCCACCCCCAGCGTCGCTCCGCGACGCTTCCCCCTCCCCCAATAACTGCCTGGGGGAGGGGGTTTTGCGTGGGTTGGTGCCGGGTACGCGGGGCGGGTCCGGGGGAGGGCACGGGCAGCCACGTGGGGCGGCCCCTACGGGTGTGGGTGCGCGGGGCGGGGGTCGTGGTGGGGCGGAGGGTGGGCAGACACGCAGGTCTGCCCCTACCGGGCTTCGGTGCGCGGGGCGGGCAGCGGAGCGGCGGCGGGCACGGGCGCGATGAATCGCGCCCCTACGGATGTGCGCGTTCTTCGGCGGGGGCGATGAGCGCGGACTGCCGCGTCTCCCCCCTCTCCCAGCAGTTTGGGAGAGGGGGGCCGGGGGGGTGAGGGCTAGGGTCCTACCGGCACTCGCCGTCCGCGATCTGGCGCCAGTTGTTGGGGTTCGCCCGCGTGTAGCGGTAGCCGGCGGAGTAGCGCGCGGAAGCGCGCTGCACCCGCAGCGCGTGCGTGTTGATGTTCATGCGCGAGTGCGTCGTCCAGGGCGTGGCGGCGGTGCAGCCGGGGGTGGCGACGGCGAAGTGCATCGCCGGGGCGCAGGCGCCCAGCGAAGTCGCGGCCGCCGCGACGATCCCAGCCAGGAGCATCTTCCTCATACGTCCCCTCTCAGTTCAAGTGTCCGTTCCGGCACTGGAGAAACCGGCAACAGGTTCCGTGCCACGCCGGGATTTCCCACTTTCGCGACACGCCGTCCATTCCGTGTTAATTCAGTGCTCACGCCCCATGGGTACACGGATGGGCATAATCCTGCTAAATTTCTCGCACGGTCCGAAACCACCCGCGGACCGGTGCAACCCCACGGAGGGGTCGCGCATCCAATGAATGCCGCCCACCCCCCGGTGCACTCCGGGGCGGCTGATCCCGCCTCCAGAGTGCGGGGGCGTTCCCACCATTCCAACTTCGCGGCCAATATGAAGCCTTTCAGCGGACTAACCCTCGCGCTGCTCCTGACCTGCGGCACGACCGCCGCCTTTGCGCAGACCCCGACTCCGCAGCAGCAGCGTCCCATGGGCCAGCCGGGCGCTCCGGGCGGGCGCCCCATGATTCCGCAGGAGGGCGGCGCGCAGCTTCGCGGCACCATCCTGGACGCGGCCACCGGGCGGCCCGTTCCCTCCGCCACCGTCGGCGTGTGGAGCCGGGCGGATTCGACGCTCGCCGCCGGCGCCGTGACGCGCCCCGACGGCACCTTCCGCGTGGAGGGGCTGCGTCCCGGGCGCTACTTCCTGCGCGTCTCGCACATCGGGCACACCACCACGAAGTCGAGCGAGATCGCCATCGCGCCCGGCGCCACCACGGCCGAGGCGCCGTCGGTGCGGCTGGCGGCGAGCGCGGTGCAGCTGGAGGGGATCACCGCCACCGGCCAGCGCAGCGCCGTGCAGATGTCCGCCGACCGCAACACGTACTCCACCAAGGACATGCCCACGGCGGCGGGAGGCAACTCCACCGACGTGCTGCGCAACGTGCCGGCGGTGGAGGTGGACCAGGACGGCCGCGTGAGCCTGCGCGGCAACCAGAACGTGGCGATCCAGATCAACGGCCGCGCCGCACCCATGCGCGGCGACCAGCTGGGGCAGTTCCTCCAGCAGCTGCCGGCCAACATGATCGAGCGGGTGGAGGTGGTTCCCAACCCCTCGGCCAAGTACGATCCCGAGGGGATGGCGGGGATCGTCAACATCGTCCTCAAGGGGAACGCGGAGCTGGGGCTTTCCGGCGGCGTGACGCTGGCCGCGGGCAGCAACGACCGCTACAACGGCTCCGGCAACCTGGGCTACCAGCGCGGGCGGGTGACGCTCTTCGGCAGCTACGGCTACTTCGGCGACGGGCGCACCACGACCGGCTTCAACAACCGCACGAACATCACCGGCGGCGGCTCGCCCATCAACTTCCTGGACCAGCTCTCCAACGGGAATGGGCGGATGCAGTCGCACACCGTCAACACCAACACCGAGGTGAAGCTGGGGAAGACCAACTCCCTGGCCGCCACGCTGATGGTGAGCGGACGCGACTTCCGCAACGACACGCGCAACTCCTTCACCCGCTACGACGCGCAGCGCAACCCGCTCGCCGCCTCGGACGACCGGCAGCACATGACCTCGGACGACGGGTCGTTCGACGGGACTCTGTCGTACCGCAACGTCATCAAGCCGCGCCAGAACGAGCTCACCGTGGAGGCGCGCTACAACCGCTCCGCCTTCGACCAGAGCAACGGCTTCACGCAGCAGCCGATGGACGTGAACGGCGCCCCCATCGGCAACCAGCCGTTCAAGACGCAGAACCTGACCGACGCCGCCAACAGCGAGATGTACCTGATGGCGGACCTCACCCGCATGCTGGGCGGGGTGCGGGTGGAGACCGGGTACAAGGGGCAGCTTCGCCAGGTGGACAACGACCTGACCACGCAGCGCTTCTCGTACGCGGACAACGCCTGGGTCAACAGCGGCGGCAGCAACGTCTTCGAGATCGACGAGCGGGTGCACGCGGGGTACGGCGTCTTCACGCGGCAGACCGGGAAGTTCGAGCTGCAGGGCGGGCTTCGCCTGGAGCGCACCGACCGCTCCACCAACCGCTCGGACGACGACCTGGAGCCGTTCAACGACCTCTTCCCGAGCGCGCTGGTAGCCTACAACGTGGATGCCGCGCGCCAGGTGAAGGCGAGCTACTCGCGGCGCATCCAGCGCCCGCAGACGCAGATGCTCAACTCGTTCCTCTTCTACGAGGACCCGCTCAACCGCTTCCGCGGCAACCCGTACCTGCGGCCTGAGTACACGGACGCGTTCGAGCTGGGCTTCCAGCAGAGCGGCAAGCTGGGCTCGCTGCAGCTGACGCCGTTCTACCGCCACACGGAGGGCGCCATCCGCCGCGTGCGCACCACGCAGGGCGACACCATCACCTCCACGGTGTCCAACATCGCCACGGCGGACTCGTACGGCGCGGACGCCAACGCGTCGCTGCGCGCGGGGCGGCTGACGGGCTTCGTGGGAGGCAACGTCTTCCACCAGGACTCGGACGGCGGCACGGCGGCGGGCGCCATCTCCAGCTCCGGGCTGGGGTGGTCGACGCGCGCCAACGCCAACCTGCGCATCAACAAGAGCCTCGACGCCTCGGGCTTCCTGATGTACCGCGGCGCGATGAACACCGAGTACGGGCGGATCGGCGCCTTCGCGATGACGAACTTCTCGCTGCGCCACAAGCTCCTCAAGGACAAGGCGAACGTGACGCTGCGCGTACAGGACCCGTTCAACATGATGCGCATGCGCTCCACCGCCGAGATCCTGGACGCCAGCCTCAACGATCCGAACGGGATCGAGGGGTACCGCGTGGAGACCGAGCGGAGGTTCGGGGCGCGCGGGGTGTTCCTGGCCTTCAACTACACCTTTGGCCAGACTCCCCGCCTGCGCGCCCCGCGCCAGCAGGAGCCCCAGTCCGACCCCGGCCAGCCGATGGGTACGCCCTGACGGGTCTGGTTGGATGATGAACGAAGCCCCGCGCCGATGTCCGGCGCGGGGTTTTGTGTTCTGGGCGGATGCCGGCATTGCCGGGCGACGGACGCCGGGGGATGGACGCGGATCGGAAAGCCGGCGCCGCGTCTCACCCGGGGTGAACGCCCGGGGATGGACACGGATCGGAACGCCGGCGCCGCGTCACCGGGGGGTGAACGCCGGGGGGTGAACGCGGATCGGAACGCCGGCGCCGCGTCCCCGGGGGATAAATCCCCCGGCTGGAACTACGGGAAGACCGCTGAAGCGGTCTCGACACGCCGCCACCAGTCCGCGCAGGCGGACTTTGCGTGGTTCCAGCCGCGAATTCATTCGCCCTTAGGACCGGGAACCGCGGCCCCTACGAGATTTGGTGGGGCGGGGCGGGCGGTGGAGCGGGGGCGAGGGCGGGCAGACACGCAGGTCTGCCCCTACGGGTGTCGGTGTGCGTCAACGGGGACGATGCGGGGGCGGGCACCGGCGCGATATATCGCGCCCATGCGGGCGGCAGGGGCGGACCTCGCCCGCGAGTCCGCGAAGGCGGACTTTGTGCTGTTGTTGCCGCGAGTTCACTCGCCAGGCTACCGCCTCAGCTCCGTATCGCCACCATCGGGTCCACGGAGGCGGCGCGGCGGGCGGGGATATAGCTCGCCACCAGGGCGACGGCGGTGAGGAGCAGGGCCACGCCCGCGTACAGCGCCGGGTCCCAGGGGTTCATGCCGTGGAAGAAGACCTGGAGCGTCCGCGCCGTGGCGAACGCGGCGAGGGAGCCCAGGATTAGCGAGGTGCGCGCCAGCCGCATCGCGTCGCCCACGACGTGGCGGACGACCTGCTCCTGCCGCGCGCCGAGCGCCATCCGCACGCCGATCTCGCGGGTGCGGCGCGCCACGCCTTCCTTCACCACGCCAAAGAGCCCCGCGCACGCCAGCACCACCCCCACCACCGCCAGCGCACCCAGCACCCCCGCCGTCCAGCGCACCGGCGCGGCGAAGCGGGCGAGCCGCTCCTCCATCGTCATCACGTCGCGGATCAGGGCGCCGGGAGCCGCCGCCGTCACCGCCCGTTCGACGGCACCGGCGAGCCGCATCGGGTCGCCCGTCGCGCGGACGGCGATGCCAACCTCGCGCGGCGGGTGCTGGAAGGCGGAGAGGTAGACGACCGGCTCCACCTTTTCGCCGACGCCCGGCCCAAGCGGCCGCACGTCCGCGACGACGCCGACGACGCGGTACTTGGGGACCGAGTTCGCGACGCTCAGCATGTCGTCCTCACGCCGGGGGAGGAGCTGCTGCCCGACCGGCTCCACGCCGGGGAAGAGGGTGCGCGCCGCTAGGAGGCTGACCACCGCCACCCGGTCCTCGCCGGGCGCGGGCTCGCGGCCTTCGATGACTGGAATCCCCAGTGCGCCGAAGTAGCCTGGGCTCGCCACGAGCTGGTGCGCGTTCTTGAGGAGCACGGGGAGCCGCATCCCCATGTCGGCGCAGGCGGGGCGGCAGTAGGAGGTGACGATGTCGCGCGGTCCCGTGCCCGTCCAGCCGTCGCCGCTCACCAGGCTGGCGGCGCGCACGCCGGGGATCGCCCGCACGCGGTCCAGGGTGTCGCGCAGGTACGCGGCGCGCGTACCCGCGTCCGCGCGCGCGGGGAGGGTGACGTTCAGGGTGAGGGTGTCGCGCGGGTCGAAACCCGGCGTGGAGGCGGGGCCGCCGTCCAGCGAACCGCGCAGCAGCGTTCCGGCGCCGATCAGCAGCGCCATCGACGCGGAGAACTGCGCCACCGTCAGCACGCGCCGCACCCATCCCTCGTAGCGCCCCGCCGTCGCGCGGTCGCCGGTGGAGAGCCCCGATGCAAGCTCGCGCCGGAACGCGATGGTGACCGGCGCCAGCGCGCAAAGCAGCGCCACGCCGACCGGCAGCACTACGGCGATGAGGACCGCGCGACCGCCGCCACCACCCCAACCCTCGATTCCCCACGGCCACGTCGCGCGAACCAGGCGTCCCAGCCCGAGGCCGAGCGCCACGCCCAGCGCGCCGCCCGCGAGTACCGCCGCGCCCGCATCCGCCATGGCGAATCGGAAGATGCGCCGCGCCCCCGCGCCCAGCACCACGCGCATGGCGACCGCCGGCCGCCGCGACGCGCCACGCGCCAGCACGCGGGCCGCCGCGATGATGCACGCGCTCGCCACCACCAGCGCGGTCGTGCCCCACAGCACGCGCAGGAGCGACTCGACCCCGGCGTGGCGGATCTCCTCCACGGTGACCAGCCCGTCCGTCCAGCCGTGGCCGGCGGCGAGGCGGTCCCACGCGGGGAGCACGTGCGCGGGGGCGTACGCCACCCCCGCATCCGCGAAGCCCAGCAGCGCCAGCCCGGCCCCCACGCCGACCGCCAGCGTGAACACGACCGATGCCCCGAAGCCGGGCCGGAACGAGCGAAGGATGCGCGGGAGTGTGGGCATGGTGGTGTGGGTGGGAGGGGAAGGACAGGCCCGCGGGTCGTCCTGCCGGTTCTGTACCAAGACGCCGGATTCGGGGCGCGGGCGGGCACGGGCAGCCACGCGGGGCTGCCCCTACAGGGCATTGGTGCGATGGGAGGGGGCCTTGACTGCCCCGGAAGGTCTAGGTATGTTACTCGTCTTCTCTTCCCCGGGTTGCGTGTGGGTGTACCGCGCCCCGCTGGAGAGCTGGAAAACGGGAAACCTTGCCCGATGGCACGGCAAGGTTTCTCTGTCTGTCGTCCGGGCGCAGCCCGGGTAGGGGAGCAAGCTCGCGTAGCTCAGCCGGCAGAGCACTTCCTTGGTAAGGAAGAGGCTTGGTAAGGAAGAGGTCATGGGTTCGAGTCCCATCGCGAGCTCTGGCGCCTCCTCGTCGTCAAACCACCCGTACGGGATCCAGAAAGCACCATGGGAAAGGCTAAGTTCGAGCGCAACAAGCCGCACGTCAACGTCGGCACGATCGGCCACGTGGACCACGGCAAGACCACGCTCACGGCGGCGATCACGCGCATCCAGGCGGCGCAGGGACTGGCGGACTTCGTCAGCTTCGACAACATCGACAAGGCCCCGGAAGAGCGCGCCCGCGGCATCACGATCTCGACGGCGCACGTGGAGTACCAGACCGCCGCGCGCCACTACGCGCACGTCGACTGCCCCGGCCACGCCGACTACGTGAAGAACATGATCACGGGTGCCGCCCAGATGGACGGCGCCATCCTGGTCGTGTCCGCCGCCGACGGCCCCATGCCGCAGACGCGCGAGCACATCCTGCTGGCCCGCCAGGTGAACGTGCCGTACATCGTCGTCTTCCTCAACAAGGTAGACATGGTGGACGACCCGGAGCTCCTGGAGCTGGTGGAGCTGGAGGTGCGCGAGCTTCTCTCCGAGTACGACTACCCGGGCGACGAGATCCCCATCATCATGGGCTCGGGGCTCAAGGCGCTGGAGTCGGGCGATCCGAACAGCGAGTGGGGCCAGAAGATCACCGAGCTGATGAACGCGGTGGACAGCTACATCCCGGAGCCGGTGCGCGAGACCGACAAGCCGTTCCTGATGCCGGTGGAGGACGTGTTCTCCATCACGGGGCGCGGCACGGTGGCCACGGGGCGCATCGAGCGCGGGATCATCAAGGTGGGCGAGACGGTGGACCTGGTGGGGATGAACTCCGCCAAGTCGACCACGGTCACCGGGGTGGAGATGTTCCGCAAGCTGCTGGACGAGGGCCAGGCGGGCGACAACGTCGGCCTCCTCCTTCGCGGCGTGGCCAAGGACGAGATCGAGCGCGGAATGGTGCTGGCGAAGCCCAAGACCATCACGCCGCACACGAAGTTCAAGGCCGAGGTGTACGTGCTGACCAAGGAAGAGGGCGGGCGCCACACGCCGTTCTTCAACGGGTACCGCCCGCAGTTCTACTTCCGCACGACGGACGTGACCGGTTCGGCCGCGCTTCCCGAGGGCGTGGAGATGGTGATGCCGGGCGACAACGTGCAGATGGTGGTGGAGCTGATCACGCCGATCGCCATGGAGAAGGAGCTGCGCTTCGCCATCCGCGAGGGCGGCCGCACCGTGGGCGCCGGC
>DASVTZ010000060.1 GCA_036387335.1 Longimicrobium sp. | reverse complement strand
CAGCACCCCGATGTTCATCAGGTCCGTCAGCCGGTCTCCTTCGTGCCGCACTTTGCTCACACGAGCCATCCGGGCCTCCTCGGGCTGGGGTCCGGTTATATCCTACCTCGCCTGGTGAACAAAGTAAACGGTATTGCGCCTTCGCGGACTCCGGGTCCAATGCCGCGCATCTCTAGCCCACTTCAGTGGGCTTCGCGTCGCTCCAGCCGGGGGATTCATCCCCCGGCGCCCCGCCGCCGGATCGGCGCCCGCCCCACGGCCCCAATCCCCGCCCCGCAGCCTGCGAAGGCAGGCTTCCCGCGTTTGTTGCAGCGGTTTCAACCGCCGGAATTGGCCCGGGGCTCACCCCTCGGCACCGCCGGCTGCCCCCGCCCTCTGCAGCGCCAGCGTGAACGTCGATCCCTCGCCCACCACGCTCCGGGCGCGCAGGTCCCCGCCCATGCCGCGGGCGAGGTCGCGGCTGATGGTGAGGCCCAGGCCCGTGCCCTGGCTGCGGCGCGTATGGCTGGCGTCCACCTGCACGAACGGCTCGAACACCGAGCTCAGCATCTCGCGCGGGATACCGGGGCCGGTGTCCGTCACGCGCAGGAAGACCTGGTCCGCCACCTCCGCACGATAGCCGGTGTCCACGACGACGCGGCCGCCGTCGGGGGTGAACTTGGCGGCGTTGCCCAGCAGGTTGAGGATGATCTGCTGCGCCTTGTCGCGGTCCGCGCGCGCCACCTCGCCGTCGGGAATGCGGACTTCGAAGGCGATCCCCTTGGCGGCGAGCTGCGGCTCCACCATCGGCGTGACGGCGGCCACCATCTCCGCGACGGAGGCGTCCTCGATCACGTACTCCACGCGCCCCGCCTCGATGCGCGCCAGGTTCAGCACGTCGTTGATCAGCCGCAGCAGGTGCCGCTGGGCGCGGTCGATGCGGCTGAGCGCCTCGCTCTGCTCCGGCGTCACGGGCCCGTGGATCCCCATCTCCAGGAGCTGCACGTAGCCGCCGATGGCGTTGAGCGGCGTGCGCAGCTCGTGGCTCATCACGGCCAGAAAGGTGCTCTTGGCGCGGTTCGCCTCGTCGGCCCGCGCGCGCTGCCGCTCCAGCTCCGCCGTGCGCTCCAGCAGCACGAGGTTGGCCTCGCGCAGCTCCTCGGACTGCACCTCCATCTCCACCGCCTGCTCCTCCATCGTCTGGTGCTGAAGCTCCAGCTCCAGCGCCTGCGACTCCAGCATCTCGTTGGCCTCCTGCAGCTCGTCGGAGCGGCGCTGGAGGGCGGCGCCGGCCTCCTCGGCGGCGCGGCGGGCGAGGAGCAGCTCGTTCTCGAACTTCTCGCGCTCGCTCACGCGCATGAAGGCGCAGTCGTTGGCGAAGCCGCCGCCGCGCGGACGCCGCAGCGCGTTCACCAGCACCCCCACCGCCTCGCCCTTTTTCGAGCGGAGGATCAGGTAGATCTCGTCCGCCCGGCCGTGGAGCGTGACGAGTGGAAAGAAGTGCGTCTGGTAGAAGATGCGGGCGCCCATGCCCAGCAGCGTCTCGAAGGGGCGCCCCACCAGCTCGCCCCGCTCGTAGCCCAGCATGGAGAGCGCGGTGGAGTTGACGACGGTGATGGTGCCGTCGTCCGCGAACGAGACGAAGCCGAACGGCGCGCCGTCCAGCATCTCCTCGGGCACTCCCTCCATTCGCTGCTCCACCCGCACGGTCAGGCCGGCTGGGCCTGCAGGTAATCGCGGATCAGCTCCACCGTCTCCTCCGGGTGGCTCATGTGCGGGCAGTGGCCGGTGGCCTTCATCACGCGCAGCGTGCTCCCCGGCATGCTGCGGTGCACGTACTCGCCCACCTCGGGCGGCGCGATCATGTCGTCCGTGCACTGCATCACCAGGGCGGGAACGCGCACGCGCCGCAGGTCGTCGCGGTTGTCCGCGAAGAAGGTGGCCTCGGCGAAGCGCCGCGCGATCTTGGGATCGGTGGAGCAGAAGCTCGCCGTCAGCTCCTCGCCCAGCTCGGGGCGCTCGGCGTTCTTCATGATGTTGGGCGCCAGGAACGATGCCCACCCGATGTAGTTGCGGTCCATCATCTCCAGCAGCCCCTCGATGTCCGCGCGCTCGAAGCCGCCCACGTAGTCCGGCGCCTCGTTCACGTAGCGCGGCGACGGGCCGATGAGGACGAGCCTGGCGAAGCGGTCCGGCTCCTGGTTGGCGGCCAGCACCGCCACCATGCTGCTCACCGAGTGGCCGACGAGCACCACGTCGCGCAGGTCCAGCGCCTCGCACACATCCAGCACGTCCCGCGCGTATCCGTCCAGCGTGGAGTAGCGGTTCGCGTCGTACGCCGCCAGGTCGCTCTGGCCGGAGCCCACGTAGTCGAAGAGGACGATGCGGTAGTCGTCCTCGAAGGCGGGCGTCACGTAGCGCCACATGTTCTGGTCGCACCCGAAGCCGTGCGCGAACACCATGGGCTGCGTGCCCCGGCCGAATACCTTGACGTTGTTTCGCGAAAGGACGTCCATGGGCCTCAGGAGGGTGCGGGTTTTCGCGAACGCGCCGTGCGGCGTCCGCATTCAAATATAGCGCCGCCGTGGCGCCGCGTCACAGTCCGCCGCTTCCCGGCCAAACTGCATCACAACGAACCCCCTCCCCCAGGCAGTTTTGGGGGAGGGGGATGCGTCGCGGAGCGACGCTGGGGGTGGGGGCCCTCAGGACGCGTTCATCACTACAACCGGGCACGCCGCGTTGTTCAGCACCCGCTCCACGCGCGGCCCCAGGAAGAGGCGGTCGGACGCGGGGCGCAGGTCGGTGCCCAGCACCACCAGGTCGATTCCGTCGAGCGCCAGCTCCAGGATGACGGCCTCCGGATTGGCGCCGGTGCGCACCTCGGTGCGGGTGCGCACGCCCAGCGCCTCGCCCATCACGCAGAGCTGGTCCACGATGGCGCGCGCCGACTCCATCTGCCGGCGCATCTCCTCGCCGCCCAGGTCCAGGCGGCGCGACCCCTCGCGCGCCTCCACCACGTTCAGCACCATCACCTCGCGCCCCTCGCCCAGCGCCAGCGCGAACGCGACGTCGGCGGCGGCGCGGGAGGCGGCGGAGCCGTTGGTGGGAAGGAGGATGCGGCGCGGCGGCCAGTTCTCGTCGCCCAGCCGGCCCTTGACCACCATCGTGGGGCAGGGGGCCATGCGCAGGAGGTAGTCGACCATCGGGTCGAAGAGCTCCTCCTTCCCCGCGGTGTTGGCGGGCGCGCCCAGCAGGATCAGGTCGTAGTCGTTCTCCGCCTCGGCCAGGATCGCCTTGGCGATGTCCTTCCCCGTAACCACCTTGCGCGTGAGCTCCGTTCCCGGGAAGCAGTCGGACACCTTCACCAGGAACTCCTCGCTCCCCGCGCGGTCGCACTCCTCCACCACGGTGAAGAGGGTGACCGCCACGGCGTTGCGCTCGCGCATCTGCTGGATCAGCTCGGCCTCCAGGCGAAAGAGCGAGCGGCGCTCCCCCTGGCGGCAGCGCACGGGCACCAGCACCCGCTTCACCCCCGCGATCAGGCTGTCCTGCGCCAGCTCCTCGCGCTTCAGCCGCTCCATCTCCTGCTTGCCGATCTTGACGTGGCTCAGCGTCCAGCGCAGCGCAGGCGGGGCGAGCACGGAGGTGGTGATGGCCATCACGACGATGATGGAGAACATCTCCTGCGTCAGCAGCCCCAGGGAGAGGCCGATGCTGGCGATGATGATCTCCATGGCGCCGCGCGCGTTCATCCCCACGCCGAAGCTGAGCGCGGTCCAGTGGTCGCGCCCGCCCAGCAGGCGCGCCCCCGCGTAGCCGCCCACCACCTTGCCGAAGCACGCCACGCCGATCACCAGCAGCGCGATGCCGATGAGCCGCGGCTCGGCCAGGCTGCGCACGTTCACCTTGAGCCCCGCGACCGCGAAGAAGATGGGCGCGAACACCCCCATCGCCATCGTCTCCACGGTGTGGAAGACGCGGCTGGGGAGGCGCGGCATCCCGCCCAGGAGGATCCCCATCACGAAGGCGCCGAGCATCGCCTCCAGCCCAAGCGCCAGCGACAGGGCGCCCCACCCGAAGGTCAGCACCACCACCAGCGACAGGATGCGGTGGTGGCTGATGACGTGGTCCTGCACGTAGTTGAGGGCGTGGCGCACCAGCCAGCGGCCGACGGTGAAGCTGACCGCCATGAACCCCAGCACCTTCCCCACCGCCAGCCCCACCGTGCCCACGTTGGTCGCCTCGCCGCCCGCCAGCCCCAGCACCACCGAGAGCAGCATCCACCCGACGGCGTCGTCCGTCATCCCCGCGGCGATGATGGTCTGCCCCACGTCGCGCCGCATGAGGTTGAGGTCCATCAGCACCTTCGCGATCACGGGGATCGCGGAGATGGACATGGCCGTGGCGAGGAAGAGGGCGAAGACGATGGGCCGCTCGGGGTTCGCCAGCAGGTCGTCGGGGATGTACAGCCCCAGCACGTACCCCGTGGCGAAGGGCACCACGATCCCCCCCAGCGAGGCCCCCAGCGCCGTCCGCGCCTGCCGACGGATGAGCTGCAGGTCGGTCTCGAGGCCGGTGATGAGGAGGAGGAACATGGCCCCGAAGAGGCTCACCACCTCCAGCAGGTAGCCCTGCACCTGGCTGTGCGGGACGATGTACTTGCCGGCCAGCGGAAAGATGCCGCTGAGCAGCGACGGCCCCAGGATGATCCCGGCGAGGATCTCGCCCACCACGGCCGGCTGCCGGAATCGCTGCGCCACCTCGCCCAGCGCGCGCGCCATGAACAGCAGCACCGCGATCTGCAGGACGAGCGCGAGGACGTCGTGGTGTGGAGCCGCGGTAAACCCTTGCATTCTCACGAAACCAGGCGCCGCGCCGCCGCGGGACAGGGCGCCCCGCTGCCAGCTACGGACTGTTTACGCGCGGCTGTCGAAGCACAACCCGAGCCAGGGCTGAACACAGGGGGATCGGCGACTGAACTCGCAGCAACAACAGCACAAAGTCCGCCTTCGCGGACTCCCGGTCCAGATCTGTCCTCACGGTTGAACATTCCCCGTCACGGGCATCGGCGTGGTAGGGGCGGACCTGCGTGTCCGCCCTCCCTCGCCCTCCCCCCGACCCCCGCGGCGCCCCCCCCAAACCTGTAGGGGCAGTCCCGCGTGGCTGCCCGTGCCCCGCCCACGCGCCGAACCCCGCCCCCATCCCCGGCACCGCACCGCACCGCACCCACCCCCGTCCGCCCGCCGCCCCCGGCAATGCGGCGCCGGCGATGCCCCCCGGCGACCGTCGCCCCCGCCAAGCCTGCGAAGGCAGGCTTCCCGCGGTTGTTCCAGCGGTTTCAACCGCCGGGGTGCACCTCACCCCCCTCCCGCCCCCAACTCCACCCACACCCCCATCCGCAGCCGCACCCCTCTCCAATCCACGATCTCATCCGAGGCCGCCGCCCCACCGATCCTCACCGCCGCGATGCTCCGCACCCCCTCGGTATGCCGGGGCGAGAGCCACGCCCCCACCGTCGGGTCCCACACCTCCGCGCGCCCATCCTGCAGGGTGGCGCAGGCCTCGTGATACGCCACACCCTCGCGCGCCCAGGCCGGCGAGGCGCTGGCGTCGCCCCAGCGGCCGTGCCAGTGCGGAAGGTGGTGCACCTCCTGGCGCTGTACGAGCTGCACCGGCACCACGCGGATGCCGCGTGCCCGGAACGCCTCCATGCTCAGCGCCTGGTGCGCGCCGCAGTCCAGCTCCTCCGCCTCCATCGCCTCGCACCAATAGAGGGGCCACTTGCTGGGGCCCCAGGGGAACTTTCGCGAGATCCAGGCGGGGCCGCCCTCGCCGCGCCACATGGAGCGGTCCATGGCGGTGTACCAGGCGCGCGCCAGGGCGCAGCACTCGGTGCCGTGGTCGGAGAGGACGGACGGGACGAACTCGGCCCAGGGGGCCGACTCCACGGTCGGCTCAGCAGCACGCATCTTCCAGCAACCCTCGTCCGAAGTTGTAAGCCATGCTGGCGTCGTACGCGCCCGCGTCGCCAATCACCAGCCGGTCGCCCGCCCTGAGCTCCCCGGGGAGCTTCAGGTCGCTCGCCAGGATGTCCGTCTCCATGCAGATCCGCCCCACCAGCCGGTCCTGGCCGCCGCCCACCCCTTCCCACTCCCCCTGCCGCGTGCGCCGGTAGACCCGGTGCGGGTAAAAGGGCGCCATCGGCAGGTCGGAGATGGCGGCGTCGACCACCGCCTCCACGTGCCCATCGCCCCCGCGCCGCACCTCCAGCACGGTGGTGGCGAGCGCCATGGAGGGCTGCGCCATCGCCTTTCCCGGCTCCAGGAAGAAGCGCTCCAGCTCCGGCAGCATCGCGCGGGCGGACGCGGTCATGGCGCCGATGCGGGGAAGGAGCTCGCGGTCGAAGTCGTCGGGGAAGTAGCCGCCACCCATGTCCAGGCAGCGCACGGGGCGCCCCACGCTCTGCTCGATGGCCGCCGCCCAGTGCACCACCCCCTCGAACACCTCCCTCCAACGCGCCGGCCCCAGCACGTCGCTGGCGAAGTGGAAGTGCAGCCCCATCTCCTGCTCCGCCGGCATCGCCTTGAGCAGCTTGACGATGTGGGCGAAGCGCTCCACGCTCCCCAGCCCGCTGCCGAAGCGCGACTCGAACGTCACGGGGCGCAGGCGGATGCCCAGGTAGCGCGCCTCGGGCGGGCCGTGGCACATCCAGCGCTCGAACGCCTGCGGCGAGTCCGCGAAGGCAGCCATCAGCGGTCCGCCCGCGCCCGGCCCGTCCGGCCACTGCGAGGCGGGGCCGTTCATGATGATGCGCTCGGGCGGAAAGCCGAACTCCAGCGCCCTGCGCATCTCCGCCGAGCTGATCACCTCCGCGAACATCCCGGCCTGGTCCGCCAGCGCCAGCAGGGTGGGGTGCGGATTGGTCTTCACGCTGTAGCCGAAGCCCACCTCCACGGCGCCCCCCGGCTGGGCGGCGAGCACCGCCTCCACCTGCGCGAAGCGCTCGCGTGAGGTGCGCGGCAGGAACGTGCGGCGCGGGGTGGACGCGCCGTTCCCGGCCACCTCCTCCAGGTCGCTCGCCATCGCGGGCACCACCGCGGGGCCGGGCCGCGCGGGCTCGTCCTCGCGCGCGCGGTTCTCGCGCAGGCGGCGCGAAAGCTCCGTCATCCCCGAGGGGTGCTTGGAGCCGACGCCGGAGTGGTCGTTCGCCTGGCGCACCGCGGGCAGCGGGTGCGTATTGCGGACGGGCACCTCCAGCACGATGCGCGTGAACTGGTTCGTCTGGAACGGGGCCGGCTGCGGCGTCCCCATTCCGGCCGCCTCCACCAGCAGGGCGGGAAGGTTGTGCCCCGCGAACGACGCCGCGTGGATCCAGGCGGGGAAGCGCGGGTTCCAGTCGATCAGGTGCAGCGTGCCGTCCAGCGCACGGACGTACTCCAGCTCCCCGCCGCCCGTCCAGTTCAGCTCCGCGATGCGCGCGCGCAGCGCTTCGGCGAAGCCGGGCTCCACCTCGTTCACCGCGCCCGCCCACGTCTTCCCCTCGGCGGTCTGCGTGTGCTTGGTCATGTGCACGCAGTCCAGCAGCTCCCCGCGATACGCGCAGAACGCCACCGACTCCTCGGCGCCCACCACGTGACGCTGCAGGAAGAGCTGCTCCGTCCCCCACAGCTCGCTCAGGAAGTCGCGCCCGTAGCGGAAGGAGGGCCAGTCGCGCACCCGCATCGCCTCGTAGTTGGGGCCCTTGAGCCACACGCGCCACCCGTGCTCGCGGCAGAAGGCGTGCAGGTCCCAGTCCGACCGGTCCGCGCCCATCCATTCGGGAATCGAGACGGGGAGTCCCTCCGCGGCGAAGATGGCGGGCTTCGCCACCTGCTCCAGCGCGGCGATGGGAGGGAGCATGGCGCGGGCGGGGTCGGGCAGGGCGCCCGCCATCCACTCCACCTCCAGGTCCTGCCCGGGAAACCAGAGCGCCCCGCCGTCGAGCACCGCCTGGATGGCGGCCTGGTAGACGGGAAGGCGCATCTCCTTCCACGGCCGCTGCACCCACACCTCGTCGAACACCTCGCTGTGGAGACCCGAGCTTTCCACGCTGTAGTCCACCGCGACCAGGCGGGCGTGCGGAAAGGCCTGCCGCAGCGAGCGCGCCACCCCCAGCCCCGGCGACGGATTGGGGCCGCTGTGCACACCGCTCACGTAACAGGTCAGCGCCTGGGGAAATCGTTGGGCCATCGGCAGCTCGGTCAGGAGAGAACAGGGGTCGGACGGCATCCGGCGGGATGACGGGCGGGGACGAGTCCTCCCCCACCTTTCGTGCCGATCCCGGTTGCACGCAAACGCCGGTCCCACGCTCCGGAACGCATGGAGTGCCTCACACAGAGCCACAGAGGGAACGACGAGAGAAAACCCAAAGAAAGCCTGTTGTCTTCCTTCCCTCCTCTCTGTTTCCTCCGTGTCTCCGTGTGATGGTTTTGCTGTTTCACGCCCGGTGATGCGCCGCACTCTGAGGATGCGGCGGGACTGCTCTTTGCCGAATCCGGATGGCTTGCTTCGTGCCTGACATCATTCACCTTCAGCTCCCGAACGGCGATAGAAACGACCGTCACCCCTTCACCGATGAACGACCCCGGCAGCGTCCACATCGAGCCCGCGGAGAGGCGGCTGGAGCTGCTGGAGGCGCGCGTCCAGGCCCTCCCCGCGGACGTGCGCGCCGAGGCGGATGCGCTGCTGGAAGAGCTGCGCGCGACCGTCGACGGGCTGCGCCGGCTGGCCGGGAGCCCGCACGCGCTGCTGGAGGAGCAGGCGGCGCGCAGGCACGCGGAGGCGGCGCGGCAGCGGGAAGCGTTCCTGGCCCAGGCGGGGGAGATCCTGGCCGGGTCGCTGGACTACCAGACCACCCTCGCCAGCGTCGCCCGGCTCTGCGTGCCGCGCGTGGCGGACTCGTGCATCGTCTACCTGGTGGGCGAAGGGGGCGAGGTGCAGCGTCTGGGCGCCGCGCACGCCGACCCGCGCAAGGAAGAGCTCCTCCGCGCCGTGCTGGCGAGCCGCCCCTTCGATCCGCACGCGGTCAGCGCCCCCATCGCGCGGGCGCTGCGCACCGGCGAGGCCGAGCTCCTCCCCGAGATCGACGACGCCGGGCCTGAGGGCGAGGTGGCGCCCCGCTCGCTGCTGGTGGTGCCGCTGCGCATCCGCGAGCGCATTCTGGGGGCGCTCAGCCTGGGATGGGACGAGCCCGGGAGGTACACGCCCGACGCGCTCTGGCTCGCCCGCAAGCTGGCGGACCGCGCCGCCCTCGCCGTGGAGAACGCGCGCCTCCACCGCGAGGCGCAGCGGGCAAGCGAGGTGAAGTCCGAGTTCCTGGCGGCGATGTCGCACGAGTTCCGCACCCCGCTCACCGCCATCGTGGCCTACGCGGAGCTGCTCGTGAGCGGGATCCCGGAGCCCATCGCCGAAGTGCCGCGGGGGCACGCGGTGCGCATCGTGGACGCCGCGCGCCACCTCACGCAGCTGGTGGAGCAGGTCCTCAACCTCTCGCGCATCGAGGCGGAGCGCGACCAGCTCCGCCCCGCTCCGACCGACCTCGCGGCGCTGGCCCGCGACACCGCCGCGCTCATCGAGCCGCTGGCCAGGCAGAAGGGGCTGGATCTCGTGGTGGACGTGCCGGAAGAAGGGGCGACGGTGGTGACCGACCCCGACAAGCTGCGCCAGGTGCTTTTCAACCTCCTGGGCAACTCGGTCAAGTTCACCACCGCGGGTACGGTGCGGCTGGCGCTGCGCACCGGCGACGGGACCGCCACCTTCGAGGTGCGCGACACCGGTTGCGGCATGACGGCGGGGGAGATGGAGAGGATCTGGGAGCCGTTCTGGCAGGCGGACGTCCCCGGCACGCGGCGCGCGGGGGGCACCGGGCTGGGGCTGGGGATCACGCGGAGGCTGGTGGCGATATTGGGCGGCGAGATCCGCGCACGCAGCGAGCCGGGGCAGGGAAGCGTGTTCGAGGTGGAGCTCAAGACGGAGAGCGCCGGGCGCTGAGGGGCCGGCGAGGTCACCGAAAGGAGACGGTATGGACGGGACGCGGGAGGGAGCGCGGCGGGGAACGGCGCAGGTGCCCACCAGGGTGCCGGGGCTGGACCGCCTGCTGAACGGCGGGCTGCGCCAGGGCGGGCTGCACGTGCTGCTGGGCGGGCCCGGCGCGGGCAAGAGCGTGCTGGCGCACCAGATCGGCTCCAACCTGATCCGCGCGGGGGGCAAGGTCCTCTACCTCACCGCGCTGGTGGAGACGCACCAGACGCTGATGTCGCAGGCGCGGACCTTCACCTTCTTCGACCCGGCGTTCGTGCCGGGCTCGTTCTACTACGCCAGCCTCTACCCGGCGCTGGCGCGGGGCGGGCTCGCCGGTGCGCGCGACGAGATCGGCCGGCTGGTGGCGCACCACGCGCCCACGCTGCTGATCGTGGATGGCGTGCATGCGCTCAAACAGGCGGCGGTGGAGCGGCTGGAGTACCAGCGCTTCATGCACGAGATGGAGGCGCAGGCCGGGGTCACCGGAATGACGACCCTCCTCCTGGCGCACCCGCCGGAGGGCGGGATCTCCATGGACGCCACCTTCACCATCGCCGACGCCATCCTGGAGATGGACTGCCAGGAGGTGCGCTGGCGGCAGGTGCGTCTCTTCTCCGTCGCCAAGCTGCGCGGAGTGGCGCACATCGGGGGGTGGCACACATTCGGGATCACGCCGGACGGCATCCACATCTCCCCGCGCGTGGAGTCGCTCACGGCGCACATGGAGACGCACGTGGTGGACGCCTCTCCGCCGAAGCTCTCCACCGAGCCGCTGCGCACGGGGATCGAGGGGCTGGAGAAGATGCTGGGCGGCGGGCTGGACCGGTACACCACCACCGTCGTGGTCGGCACCCCCGGGTCCGGAAAGACGATCTCCGGGCTGGCGTTCCTCGCCGCGGGGGTGGAGGCCGGGGAGCCGGGCCTCTTCGTGGGCTACCACGAGACCCCCGAAGTCGTCGTGCAAAAGGGGGAGGGAGTGGGGTTCCCCCTGCGCCGCGCGATCGAGGAGGGGCTGCTGCACGTCTACTGGAAGGCCCCCACCGAGCTGCTGGCGGACGCGGAGATCGAGCGGCTCCTGGAGCTGGTCGACGAGCACAAGATCCAGCGGCTGGTGATCGATGCGCTGGAGGACGTGCGCCACGCCGTCATCCCGCGCGAGCGTGAGCTGTACGTCATCACCGCGCTCACCAACCTCCTCCGCGAGCGCGGCGTCACCAGCATCATGATGCACGACCTGCAGCGCGTTGCGGGGGAGAGCTTCGACATGCCGATGCCCGAGCTCTCCGCCCTGATGGACAACGCGCTGCACCTGCGCTACGTGGAGCAGAAGGGGGAGATGAAGCGCCTGATCGCCGTGCTCAAGATGCGCGCGCGCATGCACGACCACTCGCTGCGCGAGTTCATCATCACGGACAAGGGGCTGTCGGTGGGGAAGCCGTTCTCCAAGGCCGACACGGCGATCCTCGGCCTGGCGCACAACGGATGAGCAGCGGAGCGGCCGGCCAGCAGCCCCGCATCCTGGTGGCGGACGACGAGCCCGCCATCACCGCGCTCGTCGCCGAGATGCTGCGCTACGCCGGCTTCGCGGTGGTGGAGGCGCACGGCGGCGCGGAGGCGGTGTCGCTCGCCCGCAAGGAGCGTCCGGATCTCATCATGCTCGACGTCATGATGCCGGACCTGGACGGCCGCGACGCCTGCAAGGTGCTGAAGATGGACCACTCTCTCCGCGACGTGCCCGTGATCCTCTTCTCCTCCGCCGACGAGCGCGACGTGCACTGGAGCGGCGCGGGGGCCGACGGGTTCCTCCAGAAGCCGTTCAGCATCCGCGCCCTCCCCGGTCTGGTTCGCCGCCATCTAAGCACCAACGGCCGCTAGCGATGCCCGAGCCGTTGTGGGAAAGGATCCAGCGCCTGATCGACCAGCTCAACGAGAGCCTGGACGAGGCCCCGCGCTCCGTGCGCGAGGAGCGCGACCTTTCCGACCGCATCCGGCGCGAGCTGCGGCGCTACGAGGAGCACCGCGCCGAGCTGAGCCCGCCGGACCGCGATCGCCTCCTGGACTTCGTGGTGGAGGACCTGGTGGGGCTGGCCCGCGCCTACCACCCCACCGCCCCCGCCGGCCTCCCCGACACAGACGACCCCGCCCGCGCGCTGCGCCTGCTGATGGAGGCGGGCGACGTGCTCGCTGGCTCGCTGGAGTACGAGGCGATGCTGGACCGCCTGGCGCGCCTCTCGGTGGGGTGGTTCGCCGAGGTGTGCGCCGTGTACCTGCAGGAGAGCGGCGGGCGGGTGCGGCGCGTGGCGGCCGTGCACCGGCACCCCGCGGGGCAGGCGCGGCTCACGGAGATCGGCTCCATCGATCACCCCGACCACCCGGTGGCGGTGGCGCTGCGCTCCGGCGAGACGCTCCACCTCCCCGAAGTCGCCACCCCGCACTTCCTGCGCGATGCGGATGATGACGGCGCGGTGGCTGTCGCGCCACACGCCGTGCTCGTCGTCCCCCTCTCGGTGCGCGCGCGGGTCACGGGGGCCCTGGTCTTCTCGCGCGCCGCCGCCGTGGGCCCGTACGCCGCCGCGGAGGTGGAGTTGGCCGAGGAGCTGGCGCGGCGCGCGGCGCTGGCGGTGGAGGATGCACGGGTGCGCGACGAGGCGGAGCGGGCGCGCCGTGCCCGCACCGAGTTCGTCAGCTCCATCTCGCACGAGTTCCGCACTCCGCTGATGACCGTGGTCGCCTTCGCGCACCTCCTTCAGGAGGGGATCCCCGTCCCCATCCCCGAGGAGGCGCGGGGGCACGTGGCGCGCATCCTGGCCGCCGCGGGGCACCTGGACCGCCTGGTGGAGCAGTCGCTCGGCTACCAGCGCGCGGAGGCCGGCTGGGAGACGGTGCGCGCCGCCACCACCGACCTGGCCTCCATCGCCCGCGAAAGCGCCGCGCTGGTGGAGCCGCTCGCGCGCCAGAAGGGCCTCGGCTTCGTGGTGGACGCCGGCGACGCCCCCTTTGCCGCGCACACGGACGCGGACAAGGTGCGCCAGATCCTCTTCAGCCTCCTAGGCAACGCCGTCAAGTTCACCGACCGCGGCGAGATCCGCCTCGCCCTGCGCGCCGAGGGCGACCGCGCCGTACTCGAGGTGAGCGACACGGGAATCGGCATCGCCCCCGAGAACCTGGAGCGGATCTTCGAAGCCTTCTGGCAGGCCGAGCCGGGCGCCGTGGAGCGCGGCCCTGGCATCGGCCTGGGCCTCTCCCTCCTGCGACGCAACACCTGGATGCTGGGCGGCGACGTTCGCGTCACCAGCGAGCCCGGCCGCGGCAGCACATTCCGCGTCACCATCCCGATCGGCTGAACGGCGAACAGCATCTCACGCGGAGCCACGGAGGGAACAGAAAGCCGCGGAGGAACTGCTAAGTGCCTCCTCGCCTCTCCTCTGCGTCTCCGCGTCTCCGCGTGAGCCATGCAGTTTGGTGGAACACGGAACGCCGTTCGCATGTACCCTTTCGCGAGCCGTTTCCGCCCCACACTGGCCCGAGGAACTCATGCTCCGTCCCATCCTTCGCACCGTAGTCGCGTGTAGCTGCACCGTGCTGCTGGCCGCCTGCGGGCGCGAGGGCGGGGGCGGCACACGCGCCAAAACCGGCGACGTGCCCGACTCGCTGAAGTACGGCGGCACCGTCACCGTCGGCTCGTACGGGGACCTGCAGTCGATGAACGCCCTGGTCTCCAGCGACAACTACAGCTCGCAGGTGCAGCAGTACATGCTGTTCATGCCGCTGGTGAAGTACGATGCCAAGCTGAACCCCGTCCCGTGGCTGGCCGAGCGATGGGACACGGTGCGCGTCGCGGGCGACTCGCTGGACCTGACCTTCCACCTGCGGCGCGACGTGAAGTGGCACGACGGGGTGCCCACCACGGCGCGCGATGTCCTTTTCACCTTCGACCGGGCGATCGACCCCAAGACGGCGTTCCCCAACGCCTCCAGCTTCACCCCGTTCTACAACCCCAAGCCGCAGCTGCTGGACGACTACACCATCCGCTTCAGGCTGCGTCCGCACTCGGACTTCCTGGACGCATGGTTCCAGACGCCGCCCATGCCCGAGCACGTCCTGGGCAAGGTGAGGCCCGAGGAGCTCCTCAACCACTCCTTCGGCACCCAGACTCCGCTGGGGAACGGGCCGTTCCGCTACGTGCGGCATCTGGCCAACCAGGAGTGGGTGTTCGAGGCCAACCCCGATTTCCCCAAGGCGCTGGGCGGGCGTCCGTACCTGGACCGCATCGTCTATCGCCCCATCCCGGAGATGACCACGCTCCTCACCGAGCTGCTCACCGGCCGCGTGGACGTGTACCTGGGGCCCCGGCCGCCGCAGATTCCGCAGATCAAGGCGAACCCGGCGCTGGAGGTGAACCACACGTCGTACCGGCAGTGGGTGTACATCGCGTGGAACACGCGCCTCCCGCAGTTCCGCGACGCGCGCGTGCGGCGGGCGCTCACCATGGCCATCAATCGCAAGCAGATCGTGGACGCGCTGCTCTACGGCTACGCGGACGTGGGGCGCTCCACGGTCACCCCCGCGCACTGGTCGTACGACGCCCGCGATCCGCAGACGCAGCTCCCCTTCGACACCGCCGGCGCGCGCCGCCTGCTGACCGAGGCCGGCTGGATCGACCGCAACCGCGACGGCGTGCTGGAGGACGCGCAGGGCCGCCCCTTCCGCTTCCGCCTGGTGACGAACCAGGGGAACGACACGCGCAAGGACATCACGGAGATCGTGCAGGCGCAGCTCAAGCCGCTGGGAATCGCCGTGGAGCCGCGCCAGATGGAGTGGACGACGCTGATCTCGCTGCTGCAGGACGACATCGGCGGCGAGCGGAAGCGCGACTTCGACGCGGTGGTGAACTCGTGGGTGGACTTCTTTCGCAAGGACGACCGCGACATCCTGCACAGCTCCAACCTGACCCGGCCGTACCAGTACGTGCAGTTCGCCAACCCGCGCGCCGACTTCCTGATCGACACCACCGGCGTGATGACGGACCGCGAGGCGGCGCGCCCCTTCTGGAAGGAGTACCAGCACCTGATGACGCAGGAGGCGCCGTACACCGTCCTCTACTACCCGCAGCGCATCGCCGGCGTCAACCGCCGCCTGCACTACGGCGAGATGGACACCCGCGGCGACCTCCTCAACGCGCACCGCTGGTGGCTGGACCCGGCCAAGCGCCGCAGCGCGGCGAGACCGGCGGCGGCGCCGGTGGAGGCGGTGGAGGCGGTGGAGGCGGTGGCGGATACGGCGAAGAAGTAGGGCCCCACCCCCAGCGTCGCTCCGCGACGCATCCCCCTCCCCCGAAACCGCCCGGGGGAGGGGGAGCTGGCATCGAGGTCTATCTTGGTAATCCTGAGCGGCGTGGGCCACGCGGTGCCCGCATGCACCGGAGAAGGGAAGCCAGCCGCCGAGGCACGGAAAGGGCGGGCAGACACGCAGGTCTGCCCCTACG
>DASVTZ010000059.1 GCA_036387335.1 Longimicrobium sp. | reverse complement strand
TGAGCGGGCGAGTTCTCGCCAGTTGTCGGGAAGGAAGCGGGTGATCACCGCCCACTCTTCCGCAAGGATGTCGGCTCTCATGGAATCCACGATAAGCCGGCTCGTTGCCACGTGCAAGCCTTAAGTTAACGCGTATGGGATAAATCCCCCGGCTGGAACAACGGGAAGCCCACTAAAGTGGGCTCGTGAAATGGGGCATCGGAACCCGAGTCCGCGCAGGCGGACTTTGTGCTGTTGTTGCTGCGAGTTCACTCGCCCGGGGTAACCGGGACCGGCGTTGATCGATCGGAGAGGTCCGCCGGCGCGGGTGCGCGGGCGGACCTTTTGTCAGGGTGCGGCGGCGGGCTCGGGGGCGTGGCGGCGGCGCCAGAATTCGCGGGCGGGCCAGCGGCGCTCCTCCGCGTAGTAGCGGGAGCGGGCGCGGAGGTAGCCGGCGAACTCCTGCCGGATGAAGTGGTCGTAACGGCGCATCCCCCGCTCGTCGCTCGTGGTGAGGAGGTCGCCGGCGGCGTAGGCGGCAAAGATCCCCGAGCGGAGCGCCTTCAGGACGCCCTGCGAGGAGAGCGGGTCGAAGGTGGACGCGGCGTCTCCGGCGGCGAGCCAGCCATCGCCCGTGGGAGGGTCCAGGCGGCGCGAGCGTGGCGCGCGCACCAGCGGCGGCCCGCACGGCTCGGCGCCCTCGAGGAGGGACGAGGTGACGGGTGCGGCGCGCAGGGCATCCAGCCACCCCCGCTCCTCGTCCAGCCGCAGCGGGCGCGCGAGGTCGCTGTCCGTCATGCACACGGCCACCCGCAACCCGCCCGGGAGCGCCGCCGTGTACCACCAGCCGTCCGGGAACGCTTCTACCAGCGTCCCCGCGGGGGTGGGGCGCGCCTCTCGTAGAAACCGCGCAAAGCCGGCCAGCCGGTCCACCACGCGCGACCGCGCACCGCCGTGGCGCCGCGCGAACGATGCGGACGGGCCCGTGGCGTCGATCACGAAGCGCGCATGGAGCGCGGGCGCGCCGTCGAGCGCGAGCCGCCATCCCCCGCCCTCCCGCTCCGCGCCGGTGACGCGCGTGGAGCGGCGGACCGACACGCCGCGCCCCTCGGCCGCGGAGGCGAGCATGGCGTCGAAGGCGGAGCGGTCCAGGTGCCATCCCACCGAGTGCACCGAGCCGAAGAAGTCGTGGTCGTGCGGCCGGGCGCCGCCCCACGCCGCGGAGGTGCCGTATGCGGGGCGGTGCTCCTGAGCCTGGAACTCGTCCCACACACCGAGCCGCCGCAGCACCTCCGCCGCCGGGGGCGGAAGCGTCTCGCCGATGCGCGGCTCGGCGTAGGCGCTCGCCTCCAGCAGGGTGACGGAGAGGCCCGGCGCGTGGGCGCGGAGGGCGAGCGCGGCGGCGCACCCGGCCGGGCCGCCGCCCACCACCGCGACGTCCGTCATCCGGCTACTTCGCCAGGACCGCGTAGAGCGACGCCACCACCCCCGCCGGCGCCGTGCCGCCCCCGCTCGGGTGCGGGATGGTGCGCACCACGCTCCCCACGATGGCGCGCGTCTGCAGGGCGTCCGTGCTGTTGGGCCACACGGGCACCAGCCACCCGATGTAGTCGTACACCCATTCGTCGCCGCCCACCACGCCGCGCCCCTGGAAGCGCACCTGGCTCGGGTTTCCGTAGCTCATGGAGCCGCGCAGGTTCAGCGACCACCCGCCGCCGCCGATGCTGCCCGTGAGCTGCTCCGGCCCGCTCTCCTCGATCACGATGGTGCCGTAGCCGAAGAAGAGGTCGGCCCACGGCTGCGGGTCCTTGGACGGGTCCGGCGCCAGCGCCGGGTCGTTGAGGAGGCTGCGGTACGTCCAGCTTCCCACGAAGGGGTTGGTTCCTTTCATCGCGAAGTCTCCTGCTCACGGGAAGTGCGCTCCACGCCGATGAACACCGGGTCGCCGGGCGCGGGGCTGGGGTCGGGGTTGCGGATCACGAAGGGGAGCCGGCGCCACTCCGTCACCATCTTGAGGTCGCCCGCGTTGGTCTGCGTCACGCCGCGCGCCCAGTCCAGCCAGCGGTAGCCGCGGGAGCCGTCGGGCGCCACGGGGAGCGGCTCGTAGTTCTGCATGGGGCGGTGGGCCGGCCACCAGAGCGTCTCCCAGCTCCGCTGCTGGCGCTGGAGGAGCGTGTCCTGGGGGTTGGTGTAGTCGATCACGTTCCACAGCTCGTAGGTGACGTCGATCACCTGCGTGGAGCACTCGTTGAAGTCCGCCTGCCAGGGGATCGCCATGTGCTTGGTGAGGTCGCCGGGCTGCATCCCGGTGTCCAGGTCGTCCGTCTGGCTCAGCTGCTCGTCCGCGTAGCCGATGTAGTCGGTCTCCGGGGTGGCGCCCCGCCAGGCGTTCGCCTGCGCGGCCGTGAGCGAGAAGGCGCTGAACACGGGGTCGGCCTTGATGCGGTACGGCTCCAGCCAGATGGCCGGGTTGCGCATGATCCACCCCACCTCGCCACCGGGGCAGAAGGCGCCGCCCACCGCGTGCGACAGGACCCCCTGGTCGAGGTCGCGCCCGGTGCGGATGGGGCTCACCGCCCACGGGTTGTCCGGGTTCACCTCGTCGACCCACTTCTCTTCCAGCTCGTTGATGAACTTCCCCTCCGCCCACTGGGTCAGCAGGTAGTACTGGAAGTCGGTGAGGCGCAGGAACTTGGAGGGAAGGACGTTGCTGATGGGGTTGTCGCCGGAGAGGAGCGGCATCAGCGGGAGGTTGAAGACGCGCGTGGTGGCGCGCCCTCCCCGGCTGAAGCGGTTCTCCTCGCCCGGCTCGCGCAGGAGGGAGAAGAGGAACTCGCGCTCCGGCCGGAAGGGGTCGCTGGTGTGCCGCGCGATGCACTCCCGCAGGCACTCGCGGTGCACCTCGCCGCTGTAGAGGCGGCGCATCTGGCGGCGGAGGGCCCCCTCCACCTTTTCGCGCACCCCCATGGGACGCTTGTCCTCGGGGGCGGAGTTGTAGACGGGGGCGCGCTGCGTCTTGAGCGCCGTGCCGTGCGCGGGTCCGCTGGGGATTGCGGGGCCCAGCCGGTCCAGCAGCGCCGCGACCTCGTCCTGCACCCGGCCCCGTGCGTCCGCGCGCTCCGGCGACGAGGCGGACGCGGCGAAGCCCCGCGCCATCTGGTCGGGCGCCCCCGCCGGCTCCGGAGCGGCGGCGAAGGCGGCCACGGCGCGCTGGAGGCCGTCCAGCAGGTCGTCCGGCACCGAGTCGGCGGCCGCGGCCCGCATTCCGCGCGAGCCCTGGTCACCGAAGCCGGCGGTGCCGCGCAGCATGGCGCGGATGGGGGCGATCACCGCCGCGCTCACCTCCTCGCCACAGCCCGCCGCCACGCACTCCTTCACCCGCTCCCAGTCCACCTGAGGCGCCGCGCCGATGCAGCTGGGGTCGAAGGTGCCGCGCGCGGTCTGGTTGTGCGGATCGTTGGACTGCGCCAGGATGCTGGTGAGGTACAGGTACTGCTCCGGCCGCCAGAGGATCGGCCAGATGTCGCGAAAGAACCAGGGGCGGTGGTCCGGGTTCCACCCCAGCCGCCCGGCCTGCCACACCACCAGCGCCTCGCTGTCGCGCGGGTCGATGCGCTGCGGGCAGTCGAAGGTCCCCGCCTCGCCGTACAGGTCGGTGCGGAGGGCGAAGCGGCGCACGAAGAGGTCGTACACCGTCTCGTCCATCGTCACGATGTCCGGGATGTTGGGCACGAAGTCCGGGTACGCGGCGATCACCCACGCCGGGTACTCCACGTCCACGAAGCGCGTCGCTTTTACCTCTTCGGAGAAGAAGACGAGGCGCGCCATCACCGGGCCGTCGCTGGTGTCGTCGAACCACCCGTCGTTGTTGGCGTAGTGGTCGATGCGCGGCTGCCCGAAGTCGTCGTACAGGTAGGTGCCCGCGTTGCCGTGCCCGCCCAGAACCAGCAGGCGCGCCTGGTCGTCCACCATCAGGTCTCCCAGCGTCTCCACCGATGCGGGCTTCAGCGGCGGCGGAAAGGTGGAGGCGTACACCTCTCCCCCTTCGGCCGAGAAGCGGGCGCGGCGCGTGGTGTTGAGCGACACCACGCGCGGGCCGGGATCGACGATCAGGTTCTGCCGCGCCTGGTCCGCCGTCACCTGCGGGTTGCGCCGCGGGTGGTCGGCCGCGTAGCCGTGCTCTCCCTGGAGCTGCTGGAACTCGTACCACGACGCCTTCTTGTTGGCGAGGTGCACGCGCCACTGGATGTCCACCAGCGTGCCGTGGTTTCCCCCGCCCGCCACCTTGTCGCCCACCTTGAGGGGGCGCCCGTCCGGGTTCTCGTCGTCGTACACCCACACGCCGAAGCGCGCGGCCTGGCGCCGGATGCGCCCCGCATCGTCCTTGAGGTGCGTGGCGCGCTGCTCCGTGCCCGCGGGTGCGCCCAGCGGCAGCGAGTTGCCGTCCTGGTCGCACTCTATGGGGAGCGCGGCGGGCTGCTCGGCCGCGATGCAGAAGCCGTCGGGGCTGTTCCCCAGGCGGGCGATCCCGATCCCGGGATGGATCCTGTATACCGTCGCCATCGTGGAGTTCTCGGGGTTCGGGGTCAGTCCAGGAAGTTGAGCGACATCCCTTCCAGCCTCAGCAGCTCGTTCTCTTCGCAGTAGTCCGCGCCGATCACCACCAGCGTCACCTGCAGCGTGGTGGCGCCGGCGTCCAGCAGGGCGCGGGCTGCGCGCGTCACGTTCACCCGGTGGTTGCGCGGGGTGTTGTGGCTGCGCGGGCGCAGGTCGAAGGGGCGCGGCTGCCCCGGCGTGGCGCAGTGGCCCGGCCCGCCGTAGCACTCGCCGTGGCCAAACACCGCCAGGTAGCCGCCGAAGTTGTCTCCCTCCACCGGCGTCTGCGCATTGGCGTCCGGCAGGTTCAGGAAGACGCGCACGAAGCAGGAGCGCTCCAGCTGCGGAACGCGGTGCAGCCTCACCTCCACCTGCCGCGGCTGGCGCGCCGCCTCCGGCACCTCAACCGGGTCCGACACGAACCTCCCCACCGGCGCCTCCAGCCCCACCGGAATGGGGAAGGCGCAGCGGACGTACTCGTAGCCGAAGCGCGAGATGTCCAGCGTGTCGCCCGCCGTGTAGCCCCACGGCGTCATCACGGAGGTGAGGTCGGTGGGCTGCGCGTGCGGGTTGAGCTGCTGCCACTCCCACCAGATCCGGTCGACGTTGGCGTGGATCGGCCAGAAGATGGGGTCGTAGGAGGCGGTCAGATTGCTGAACATGTCGCCGTACTGCACCTTCCTGAAGCCGTAGAACTCCTCCTTCGTGTGGAACTGGCGCCCCGCCACCGTCACCATGCGGTTGCGCTCCAGGTACGACGCCCGGCTCAGCGCCTCCCCGGTGGACTTCGACGGCGGCGCCTTGTAGTCCGGGTTCATCCCCCCGGTCCAGATGTGCATGGTGTTGTGCGGGTTCTGGTCGAGGAACCCGAAGGCGTCGTTGTACTGGCTCCCCCCGCCGAAGTCCCGCCAGCTGCGCAGCGACATGATCTCGTCCATGTCGCGCGCGGTTGGATAGTGGTAGTGGATCCGCTCGTTGATGGTCTGCGACTCCCCCGCGCTGTTCTGGTACTCGGACGGAAAGCGCAGCGGGTACCAGAGCGGGTTGCCGATGACCAGCGCCTCCACCCACGGGTCCGACAGCGGCCGGTGGCTGAAGTCCACTCCCGTGGCTTTCTCGAGCGCGCTGAAGAAGTCGTGCAGCGAGCGGAAGAGGCGCCCCCCGCCCAGCTTCTCCGTCACCGCGTCCGCGTACCGGTGCCAGTCGTCCACTTTGCCGGCGAGCAGCGCCAGTCCCTCGCCGGTCAGGTACGCCTTGAACGACTGGGGGATGATCCACCCCTTGTACGGATGCGTGGGGCAGTACTGGGGCATCGTCCAGTCCCAGTACGGCATGGTCACGCCCGGGCAGACGTCCTGCATCGCCTGCTCGAACTCGTACAGGTAGATGCGGTGCCACGGAAGGAAGCGCTCCCACCCGTGCTGGCAGTGGTCCTGGTGGATCAGCGCCAGGTTGTTGTAGTTGCGGTAGTCGCGCGGCCACTTGTTGAGCGCGTACAGCTCGCGGAAGGCGAAGCGAAGCTGCTCCAGCTGGCCCGCCGTCAGGCAGTCCAGGTTCATCCGCTGCTTCACCTCCGGCCGCGCGCCCTGCTGCTGACCGCCGCCGTACACCGTCCCCGCCTCGCGCTGCAGGCGCAGGGCGGTGGGCTCGTCCACGCGCAGCCGCGGGAGCTTCTCCGTGCGGCCCGGCATCACCAGCTTCACCAGCCCGTGGCGGTAGTCCTCCGCCGGGCACCCGTCGTCGATCCAGTCGCTGATGAAGCGGATGTCGTCCTCGCTCATCCGCTTGCCGCCCCACGGGAGGCGCGGAAGGCGCGACCCGTCGAAGGGGGGCTCGCCGCGCAGCCCGCGGATCAGCCCGGAGGTGGCGCCGCGGCCGGGGAACGGCGCGCCCTCCGGCGAGGGCGGCGGGCAGCTTCCGCAGCCGCACCCGCCCCCCGGCGCGGCCGCCTGCGCGGGGGCCACCATCCTCACCCCGTGGATCTCGGCGGCGTTCAGCGTCTCCAGGTCGCGCCAGAAGCGCCCGGCTCCGGCGTACTCCGGTTGCTTGGAGTGTGCGTCATCCAGCAGCGCCTGCACCCGCTCCCAGCGCGTGAGCGTCTCTTCTGCCATGCTGCGGTGTCCTCGTTGCGGCGAAGGTGAAGGGGGAGTGCCTAGTGCCTAGTGCCTAGTGCCTAGTCCTAAGTGCTAAGTCCTAAGTGCTAAGTGCTAAGTGCTAAGTGCTAAGTGAAAGCGCACTAACGCACTCACGCACTCACGCACTGCCGTTCAGGACTTAGCACTTAGCACTTAGGACTTCCATTCTCAGTTCCTCCCGTGCGCGTGCCCCGGCGTCCCACCGCGCGGATGATCGATCGGCAGGCGCTCCACCACCTCCACCACCTCCATCATCCCCAGGTCCTCGTGGTCCAGGATGTGGCAGTGGATCACGAAGGCGCCGGTGTAGTCCTCGTACTTCGTGTACACGTTCACCGTGGCGCCCGGGGGGACGATCTGCGTGTCCTTCCACACCCACTGCGGCTGGCCGTTGGGGCTGGTGCGCTGCACCTGGAACGGGTTGATGTGGATGTGGAAGACGTGGGGCAGCGGCGGAAGTCCGTTCTGCTGCACGTCGCCCACGGTGGTCAGCGACCACATGTCGGTGTCGTTCAGCTCCAGGTAGCGGATGCGCGTCTCGTTGAAGGGCGCGTAGTTGATCTGGAAGGTGTTGCGGCTCTCGGTCGGGTTGAGCCCGCTCCCGAGCTTGAAGACGGCTTCCTGCACCCCGTTCGCCTCGGCGGCGCGCTGCACGTTGGGGAACGGGTCGAGCGCCGCCATCTCGGCCGCGGTGGGGAGCGCCATCGTCGTGGGCGGCCCCTCCACCACCACCAGCGCGAGCAGGTTAGGGTCTTCGGGGGTGCCCCGCAGCGCCTGCGCGGTGCTGGCGGAGTCGTCCATCAGCCGGTAGGTGCCGGGGGTGGTGCTGGCCTGCACCAGCACGTCGCTGCGGTAGCCGGGGTACAGCACGAGCGGCTGCCCGGGGCCCCAGCTGTCGATCCGCCCCGTGTAGATGCCGTCCGTGGCGATCTCGTGGAGCGGGTGCCCGTCCAGCCGCAGCGCCACCGTCTCGCGGAACGCCCCGTCGATCACGCGCCAGCGCTGCACCTCACCCGGACGCATGCGGATGACGGGCACGATCTGCCCGTTGATGGTCACTCGCCGCTTGGAGCTCTGCCAGGTACAGGCGCTGCTTCCCGCGGCGCACAGGCTGTCCGAGCTGGGGCCGTCGGGGAAGAAGGCGGTGATGTCGTTCGCCTCGCCGTTGGCGTCGTACAGCATCGTCTGGATCACCATCACCTTCTCGCCCGCGTTGGCCGCGGCCAGCGAGCGGGGGATGGTGCGCGGGTCGTCGTCCACGATCAGCGCGCCCGCCATCGCGCTCCCCACCTGGATGGCGGTGGAGCCGTGCGCGTGGGCGTGGTACCAGTAGCTGCCGCGCGTGTGGTCGGGCGGAAGACGGATGTCGTACCGCTGCTTCTCCTGCGGCGCGATGGCCAGCAGCACGTTGTCGCTGTTGCCGCGCGGCGACACGTGCAGCCCGTGCGTGTGCAGGTTGGTGGTGTTGAAGGTGTACGGGCGCATGGTGATGAACGCCGCGCTGTCCTCCTGCAGGAACTGCGAGTCCGCCTGTGCCCGCGACTCACGCGGCAGGCGGTTGTCCAGCAGCGGCGCGATCACGTCGCCGGGGCGCACGCGAAGGGTGGGACCCACCAGCGCGCCGTAGTAGCTGCGCACCTTCAGCGGGCACCCCGCCAGCGATGTAGTGGCCGGGTCCGTGTACTGCACCACCAGCGTGGTGTCGATGCGGCCGTTGCGCGAGCGGATCTCGGGCGGGTTGCGGAACGGCTGGTTGCCGTACCGGGCGACGTCGATCTCCTTGAACGCGCACCGCGGGTCGGGAGCGCGCTGCGCCTCGGCGGATACCGCGCCGGCGACGCCCAGCAGGGCCGCGGCGACGATGTGTGCTCGCATGTTGGGGATGGCGGGGGTGTGGAGGCTGGGAACCGTGCGGCGGGTGAAGCCGCGGGAGGACGGCTACAGGGCAAATCGGAGTACAAGTACTGGCGCATTCAGAGCCCTGGCGCACCTGGAGCCCTGAAGCGGTTCAGCGGTCGGGGCGGCGTCTTTCCGCTGCCCGGCATGCGGTATTATTCGTGTCGGACGGCCCGATGTCAACAAAGTTAAGGCGCGTACCGTTCGTGGCGCACGACATGTTTCCACCCTAACGCCTTGTCACCACGGCGGAAGCGCGTCGCTGCACTGGTTGGAATTTGCGGGGATGCAGAGCGGGCCGCGGGGGTTTGAGCGCCTGGAGAGGCCCACAACCCGCGCCTGCATGCCACCTGCCCTGCCCTACCTCCAGCCCCTCGGCTCCAGCTCTCCGTACTCGCTCCGTCCGCCGCCCGACGCCCGCAGCTCCTCGTCCTCGCGCAGCCTTTCCGCGAACTCCCTGCGCTCCACTTCCGTGAGCTGTTCCGGATGGAACCCTCGCTCGCGGATCAGGGGCGCATCACCATCCATCCTGTAACGGTCCATAGCGGTCCTCCTGGGGGGGTGATCGGCGGGAAAAACGCCGCCGCACCTTCCGTGCCCCGCGCTTGCCGTCCGCGCCCGCGGGGAGGCCCTGGAGCACGTACAACCGACGCCGCGCCTCGCATCGATGGGAGTTGAGCGCGGCGCTTGCATCGGACGCCGCGCTCCATGGCGAATCACCGCAGCGTAAGGGGTTGGATGAAGTTGTTCCGAGAATCAGGAGGCGCGCTCCTCGCGGCCCTCCTCGTCGTTACGCAGGGGTGCGGCCAGGCCGAGCGCGCGGGTGAGCGCACCGGCGCCGCGGCCCGCGACACGCGCGCGGACGCCCCCGCCCGGCCCGCCGTCGCGCCGCTCCCGCTGGACGCGGAGGGGCGCGCGTGGGTGGATGCCCGGCTCGCCGAGATGGGGCTGCGCGAGCGGGTGGCGCAGCTCGTCTTCCCCTGGATCTCCGGCAAGTCGGTCGGCGAGGCGCCCGAGGAGGCGGACCGGCTGGCGCGGTGGGCGGGGGTGGAGCGGGTGGGCGGGGTCATCATCTCCACCGGCACGCCGGCCGCCATCGCCGCCAAGCTGAACGCGGCGCAGGGGCGTGCGCGCGTGCCGCTCCTCGTCATCTCGGACCTGGAGACGGGGCCCGGGATGCGCCTGCGCCCCGGCGGCACCCCCATGCCCCCGGCGATGGCCTTCGGCGCGGCGAACGACGAGAGCCTCGCCCGCGCCGCCGGCCGCGCCACCGCCGCCGAGGCGCGCGCGGTGGGGATCCACGCCACGCTCGGCCCCATCCTCGACGTGCAGTCGGACCCCGCGAACCCCATCATCAACGTCCGCTCCTTTGGCGAGGACCCGGCGCTCGTGGCGCGGCTGGGGAGCGCGTGGGCGCGGGGCGCGCAGGAGGGCGGCCTTCTCGCCATCGGCAAGCACTTTCCCGGGCACGGCGGCACGCGCACGGACAGCCACGTGGGCCGCGTGATCGTCCCCGCGGACTCGGCGCGGCTCTTCGACGTGGAGATGGTCCCCTTTCGGCGCGCGGTGCACGATGGGATGGCGGGGGTGCTGGTGGGGCACATCGCGGCCGTGGGGCTGGAAGGGCCGCAAGCCGCGCCCGCGTCGCTCTCGCCGCGCATGACGGCCGGGGTGCTGCGCCGCGACCTGGGCTTCAGCGGACTGGTGGTGACCGATGCGCTCAACATGGGCGCCGTCACCCGCGACCACACCCCGGCCGAGGCCAGCATCCTCGCGCTCCTGGCGGGCGCGGACGTCCTCCTGCAGCCGCCCGGCCCCGAGGACGTAATCGCCGCCATCGTCCGCGCCGTTGAGTCGGGACGCATCCCCCGCGCGCGCATCGACGACGCGGCCCGCCGGGTCCTCGCCGCCAAGGCTGTCGCCGGGTTGCAGCGCGGCGCGCGGGTGGATGCAGCCCAGCTCGCCGCGCGTGTGGGGACGGCCGCGCACCGCGACGTCGCGCGTCAGGTGGCGGAGCGCTCCATCGTCCTTGAGCGCGACGAGCGGCGCCTCCTCCCGCTGCGCCGGGGGATGCGCGTTCTTCACGTCACCTATACCCGCAGCGGACGCGGCCCCGGCGGCGCCACGCTGCAGAGCGGCCTCGTAGCCGGCGGCGTGGTGGCGGAGCACGTCCGCGTCAGCCCCGGCACGTCCGCGGCAACCTTTGCGCGGCTGCGCGAGCGCGCCCGCGCCGCCGACCTCCTGCTGGTGAGCGCGGAGGTGGCGCCGCTCCAGTACGCGGCGCTCGGCGTGGGCGGCGGGTTCGCGCCGTTCGTGCAGTCCGCCGCGTCGTCCGGAATCCCGACCGTCGTCGTGTCGCTGGGGAGCCCGTACCTGCGCAGCGCCTTCCCGGCCGTGGGCACCTACGTCCTCGCCTGGGGCCCCACCGGCGTCACCGAGAGCGCCGCCGCCCGCGCGCTCACCGGAGCCGAACCATTCCGCGGGCGCCTCCCGGTGACGCTCCCCGGCGCGCGCTGAGCACCTTGCCGCGACCGTGCGCCGGGGCGTACCTTCGCGGGGTTCCTCACCCCCCTCCGCCGCCCCCGGGAGACCCCGCCGATGCGCCAGTTCCGCACCCTCGCCATCCCCGCCGCGCTCCTGCTGCTCGGCGGATGCTACGCGCCCTCAGTCCAGATGCCGTCGTACGAGCCCCGCCCCGTCGCCATCCCCGCCGAGTGCGACGCGCTGGCCCAGCGCGCCGCCGCATCGGGAGCCGCGCAGCTCACCGAGGCCGACTTCCGCATGCTGACCTTCTGCCAGCACCAGCAGCTGATCCGCGCGCAGGAAGAGGAAGCCGCCGCCCGCAAGCTGGACGCGCACGCCCGCACCGCCGGCCTCGCCCTCCAGGCCGCCACCCTCGTCCTCGGCGCCACCATCGCCGTCATCACCTGGGTGTTCTGAACCGGCCATCCGTGTTTCGTTTGTTGCGTTTGCGGTGACCCGGGTGCTATATTTGGGATCACACCAACGCACGAGGCCGGGAACATGGCAACCGTAGAATCTACCCGCGAGCTCCTTGGCGCTCTGGACCCGTCCGCCACCGGGATCGATCGTCAGGAGGCCGAGCGCAGCGCCGCCGCCCTTCAGGGGCTGCCCGAGGGAACAACGGTAACGGTCAGTGCGCCAGGTGGGTTCAAGGCCGCCCTTCCTCCAGCCGTGGTGGACATGGTGGCGACGCTGCTCTACGAGGCATCGGTCGGTCACGTGGTGGCGCTCGTCTCCGCCGCCCCGGAGGTGACGACGACTCAGGCTGCCTCACTCCTCGGAGTCTCCCGGCCCCACATCACCAAGCTCGTCGACTCGGGCCGTCTGCCCGCGCGCATGGCGGGCTCCCATCGCCGCATCCGGCTCGCGGATCTGCTCCGGTACAAGGTCGAGCGAGACCGCCGGCGTGAGCTGATCGACGATGTCGTGGACATGAGCCAGGAAATGAACCTGTACGAGCTCCAGGCAGCCCCGCCACGCCGGTCCGGGAGGTGATGCCTGCGACCCAACGCTCTGCCGCGTGCGCTACTGGACGCAAACACGCTGTTCGGTGCGCTCATCAGGGACGTCCTCCTCAGACCAGAACAACGAGTTGTTGTGGAGGTTTATCTCGCCAACTTCACTTTGGCTGCCAGTTACCAGTTTTGTCGTACAAATCGCACTCCGCGAACCCCCCCGCGTTCCAGATCGCGTCCAAGCAAGGACGTAGAACTTGAGTTACGTCTGCATCCCAGTCTTCTACGATTACCTCCGGGCAGGTTACTATGTCCCGATCCACAGCAACACCGCTGAGAAACCAGCGCTGGCCAGCGGCAACTTGGTACCCCTTGATGCCTACCAGCCCCAACATGACGACTATGGGGAGTTGGACGCTCAACTCCCTCTGAGCCGCGAGGTACTTCAAAACACTTTCGACGAGTTCGGTCGCAAGGAGCATGGCCGGAATCGTCCGTTGATTGGCCTGACCAGGATCGAGTAATCTGGCCTCCACCGCTTCGATGGCGCCGTGGCGGAATACCTGGACGTACGAACCGATCCGAGGTCCGGACCGGGAAAAGGTGGCAAATCCGTCCACATTGTAACGCTTGTCCCAGCCGTTTGAGTACAGCGGGGCTAGCGAGAGTGTCTGTCTCCCGGAAAGGCGAACATCGAACGGAGTGCCGGAGTCTGCCAGCCGGAGCGGCACCAGATGAAGCACTATGAGCGCGGGACCACTCATATCGAAGGCTCCCTCTCCGGCGACGATACGTGCGAGACGCTCGTCACGGAACCGCCTGATCCGCTCTACCGCATTTGCGGAGCCGAGGAATTGGGCGCGCAACTCGGCAACATCGAGCTGATATTTCCCCGCCGAAGTCCGCGAGAAGAACCGCGAGAGGTTCTTGAAGACAACCATGTGCGGCGGTGCCCAACTTTGCGGGACGCGAATTACGAACACGTTGTTCCCGTTCGCCAGTGGAACGGCCCGTAGGTGGATCCCGGGAATGCGGGGCTCTACCCCCGTGCGGACGATGTTTTCGAGCCGGAGGATCTCCGCATCAGGATCGGCCGAGTTCACGCCCACGAGCCTCGTCGGAACTCCACCTGCCTCCTCGATTCCGTAGAGGAGATCCCCACCCGCGGCGTTCGCGAACGACGAGACATCGCTCAGAAACTCGCGCTTCTCGTCGTCGCTGTTGCCCGGCAGCTGGCGCTTGTATTCGATATGGCGACCTTCGGGCACTCCCTCTGTGAGAAGTTCCTGAAGGTCCTGTTCGGCTACAGCCTCCAACGGTTTCTGTACCCCAGCCATCACCAAGCCTTGGGTTTGTGGTTGAGCAGAACGAGCTTCACCGTGACGAAGTGGGCAGGTTAACCCTGGGGTCGACGCGTACGCCGCCTGAGCCTCAGATGCAAAAAGGGGGCATGGACTGGTGCGGATATACGCAAACCCCCTCCCCCCGGCAGTTTGGGGGGAGGGGGATGCGTCGCGGAGCGACGCTGGGGGTGGGGCCTCAGCTCCCCGGCAGCACCGAATCCGCCTGCGCGGACGCGACCAGCACGCGACGTGCGCCCTGCCACCAGGAGCGGTTCGGAAGCGGGCTCTCGGTGACGTGGCCCGCGTAGCTGCTGGCGTGGATGTAGCGCCCGTTCCCCACGTAGATCCCGATGTGCGAGATGCGCCCGCCGCGCCCGAAGGTGATCAGGTCGCCCACGCGGAGCTGGGACACGTCGCGCGGCACCTCCTGCCCCATCCGCGCCTGCTGCGCCGAAGTCCGCGGGAGCTGCACGCCCGCCATCCGCATGATGTGCCGCACGAACCCGCTGCAGTCGAACCCCGTCTCGGGACGCTCGCCGCCCCAGGTGTAGCGGAGGCCCATGTAGCTGCGCGCACGCCGCACCACCGACTCCTCGGAAGCGGAGGCGGCCGGCGCGGGGGCTTCGATCCCCAGGAAGCGCTTGATGTAGGTCTGGGCGGCGGCGGGGGCCGGCACGGCGAGCAGGACGGAGAACGCGAGGAGGAACGGGAGGCGCGCAACGGCGCGGCGCGGCTGTGCTTTCATCGAGCTCTGCGGATTTCGGTTCGCGCGCCGGAACTGCGCTCGGCGCGTGGGGAAGAGACCCCGGTCAGCGGTAGGCTGGGCTTGGGAAGGGCGGCAGAATACGCTCCCCGGAGGCCCCTGTCAACACCCGCGTGGCTGCCACGGTATCAGCCGCAGCCCCCGCGGTTGCCACGAATCGCCGTGCAGGACTAGATTTAGAGCGACTTCGCGGAACAACGTGGCGCGGCCACTTCGTAATATCTCGTACGTCAGTCTGGAGACAGGAAGATGAGCGTAGCAGAGTCAGCCGAGCGGGTGCGGGTCACGCTCCCGGACGGCTCGGTCCGCGAGCTGCTGAAGGGCAACTCGGTCCGCGACCTGGCGGAGCAGATCGGGCCGGGGCTCGCCAAGGCCGCGCTCGCCGCCAAGGTCGACGGCCAGGTGGTGGACCTCGCGCGTCCCCTGGAAGGCGACGCGCGGGTGGAGATCCTGACCGACAAAAATCCCGAGGCGCTCAACGTCCTCCGCCACTCGGCCGCGCACATCATGGCGACGGCCGTGCGCCGCCTGCGCCCGGAAGCCAGGATCGGCTTCGGCCCGTCGATCGACGACGGCTTCTACTACGACTTCGAGGTGAGCCGCCCCTTCACCCCCGAAGACCTGGAGCAGATCGAGAAGGAGATGGCGGCGGTCGCTAAGGAGAGCGACCCCTTCGAGCGCCGCGTGGTGAGCCGCGAGGAGGCCCGGGAGCTCTTCGCCGGCGATCCGCTCAAGCTGGAGCGGCTGGAGGAGCTGCCCGAGGGCGAGACGATCACGGTCTACCGCAACGGCCCCTTTTTGGACCTGTGCCGCGGCCCGCACGTCCCCACCACGGGGGCCCTCAAGCACTTCAAGCTCCTGAACGCCGCCGCCGCGTACTGGCGCGGCGACGAGAAGCGGCAGACGCTGCAGCGCATCTACGGCACGGCGTGGTTCACAAAGGACGCGCTGGAGCAGCACCTCCACCGGCTGGAAGAGGCCCGCAAGCGCGACCACCGCGTCCTGGGCAAGCAGCTCGACCTCTTTTCCATCCAGGAGATGGTGGGGCCGGGGCTCGTCTTCTGGCACCCCAAGGGCGCGCTGGTGAAGTGGCTCCTGACGCGCGCGGTGGAGGACGACAACGTGGCCAACGGCTACTCCCTCGTCTCCACGCCCAACATCACCCGCGAGGAGCTGTTCAAGGTCTCTGGGCACCTTCCGCTCTACGCCGAGAACCAGTTCCCGGCCATGGAAGCGGGCGCGGGCGAGGGCGAGGAGGTGAAGTACCGCGTGAAGCCGATGAACTGCCCCATGCACGCGCTGATCTTCAAGAGCCAGCCGCGCAGCTACCGCGACCTCCCCATCCGGTACTCGGAAGTCGCCAACGTGTACCGCAACGAGCGCTCGGGCACGCTGCACGGCCTGCTGCGCGTGCGCGGGCTGTCGATGGACGACGCCCACATCTTCTGCACGATGGACCAGATCGAGGACGAGATCTTCCTCTGCCTGGACCAGGTGGACCGGCTGGTGAGGGAGACGTTCGGCTTCGAGCTGAGCTTCGAGATCAGCACGCGCCCCGAGGAGCGTCTCGGAAGCGACGACGTGTGGGACCAGGCCGAGGCGACGCTCCAGCGCGCCCTCGAGCGCAAGGAGATCCCCTTCGAGGTGGACGAGGGGGGCGGCGCCTTCTACGGCCCCAAGATCGACATCAAGTTCAAGGACGCGATCGGCCGGCTCTGGCAGGGCCCGACGATCCAGCTCGACTTCCAGCTCCCGGAGCGCTTCGAGCTGGAGTACACGGGGCAGGACAACAAGCCGCACCGCCCGGTGATGGTGCACCGCGCCATCTTCGGCACCCTGGAGCGCTTCACGGGCAACCTGATCGAGCACTTCGCGGGCGCCTTCCCGGTGTGGCTCGCGCCGGTGCAGGTGGTGGTGATCCCCATCAGCGACGACCAGGCCGAAGTCGCGCGCCGCTACGCCGCCGAGCTCAAGGCCCTCGGCATCCGCGCCGAGGCCGACGACCGCGGCGAGACCCTGAACTACCGCATCCGCGAGGCGGAGACGCAAAAAGTCCCCTACATGGCCGTCATCGGCGGCCGCGAAGCCACCGAGGGCACCGCCGCCGTCCGCGTTCGCGGCGCCGGCCGCAAGCAGGAGATCGTGGACCGCAAGGAGTTCGCGGAGCGCATCCTTGAGCAGATGAGGACGCGCACGCTGCAGGTGGGGTTTGGGGAGGGAAGTGCGTGAGTGCGGGGGCCCCCTCCCCCGCTCGTTCCTCGCGGCCCCTCCCCCAAAACAACCTGGGGGAGGGGCGCACGTATGGATTCGTGCTCCCCTTCCTGTCATCCTGAGCGACGCGCCTCGCCGACCTTGCCCGTGCACCATGCTCATGGCGCGTAGCGAAGGATCTACTGTGCGTTCCGGAATGCCGGGGGACAGGTGCGGACCCCGGCCCAGCGTCGGCTCGACCGCGTGACGCACCTTTCCGCGATGCGGCTCTCGCAGGATGACAAGAAGGGGCTGTAATGCGGGGTTCGCACTCACACCCCGCACTCACGCACTAACGCACTTACGCACTCCCCTCCCCGCCCGCATGACTCAACACCCTGAAAACGCCACGGCCGGCGACATCTTCCTGCGGATCGTGGCATACCTCGCCCGCGGGTATCTACTGCTCCTGACGCTGGCATCGATCGGGGCGCTCAGCGAAGGACCCGATATCCTGTTCCTGCCGTTCGGGTTGATCCTGACCGGCGTGGCGCTGGCGGTCGCGTGGTTTTTCTTCAAGGAGAGACGAAGGCTGCGCCTCCTCGGGGTCGCGGTGGTGGCGGGAGCGGCGGGGGCGGTGTTGGCCGGCGGCGGAGCAGCCGAGTTCTTTGCGGTTCTGCTGGTCATATGGCCGGTAGGGGTGGGACTACCGCTGATGCTGGCGCTCCAGGGCCTGCCGGGCGTCCATCCCTGGAAGCTGGGGAGCGCGCCCTCCCAGCCGCGCCTCGAGGAAGAAACGTCGCACGTCTCCCCCGCGCTCCCCTTCGCGCGGCCGGAGAGCCTGGAGCGGGGCATGGATGCGGACGAGGCCCGCATCCACCAGCGGCTGCGGGAGATCGACTCGCAGCAGGCGCGCATCGACGGTGTGCAGGCGATGCTGGAGCGCGAGGTGGGACCGGCGGCCCTCCAGCCCGTGCGCGAGAAGCTGGCGTACGCCGAGAGCGTTCTTCTCAGCCAGCGGGCGCGCCATGAAGCGCGGCTCTGGTCGATCGACCTGGTGCGATGGCAGCAGGAGCTGTCCACCTTCGTGGAGCACACCGCCGAGTCGACACTGGCCGACGCGCAGCGCAGGCTGGCGGAGCTCGCCTCCGTCGTCCAGAGCGGCAAGGCCCTGCTCGCGAGCTGGGAGCGCGACCAGCGGATCGGCGCGACGCCCGAGGGAGAGCGGTGCATCACCCACCTGCGCGACCTGCTGGCGCGCTGCGAAGAGGTGCGGCAGGGGATCGTGGTGCAGCAGGCGATGCTCGCCATCCGCGGGATCGCACCCACCGAAGACGAGATGCGCACGACCGCCCTCTCCACCGAGCCGCTGGAGAGCCTGCAGACCGAGCTGGGCCCGGACGGCTCCCTGGCCGCGTCGCTCGCCGGCTTCGAGGCCGAGCACGAGCGCCTTCGCGAAGACCACGCCGCCGCGCAGGACGTGGAACGCTTCCTCACGCAGCTGGAACGCGGCCAGGCGTAGCTTCTCGCACGCGGCCCGGCCAGCCATTCAACCGAAGAACTTCGAGCTTGCACAAAAGTAAGTACGCGCTAACTTTGATTAGCGCGTTCTTACTTTCATGGTGCTGATGAATACCACTAATCGTTCGCATCATCCATTCGGTACCCTGCTCGATCCGGTGCTTGGATCGGAGGCAGCGGTGCGCATTCTGCGCGAGCTTTGCGTTGCCGATGCGCCGCTGATCCGCGCGGAGATCGCGCGCCGCAGCGGGCTCAGCCTGCCCGGCGTCGGAAGCGCGCTGCAGAGGCTGCACACCGCCGGCGTGGTGGAGCTCGTAGGCGGGGGCGCGCGGCAGTCGGTCCAGATGCGCCCGCAGCACCCGCTCGCGGCGCATCTGGGCACTCTATTCTTCGCCGAGCGCGTCCACGGCGAGGCGGTGCTGGAACGGCTGCGCCGTGCGGTGGCGAGTGTGAAGCCCGCACCGCAGGCTGCGTGGATCGATACTCCCAGCGCGCCGTCGCCTGCCGTGCTCACCGTGCTGGCCGGCGCGCGCGACGTCCCCACGACACGCGAGCAGCTGCGCGCCCCGCTCGCCGAAGTGCAGAGCGAGCTGGACGTAGCGGTCGAGGTGCACATGATTACGGATGCGGACGTGGCGACGGCCGCCGATCAAACCGCCTTCGCGTGGGGGCATGCGACGCCAGTCTACGGGACCGGACCAGCGGGCGCCGCGACGTCGGGCCCGCGCGCGAACGGCGGCCGGACGCACAAGGCCCGCGATGCATCGGCGCTGCAGCGCGGTCTCTGGATCGCGCGGCAACTGGAGCGCGATCCGACACTGGTGAAGCGTGCGCGCCAATGGCTGGTGAAGCGAATTCCCGAGGTCTCTCCCCAGGAAGAACACGAACTCCAGGAGTGGCTGGACGTGCTGAACGGCTCCTCGGTCCCACGCATCCAGCACGTGCTGACGGACCCGGGAGAGCGCGGCAGGCGCCTCCGCCAGAGCAACCCGTTCATCCACGCCCTCAGCGAGCGCGAGCGCACACAGATGCGGAAGGAGATCTCCGCGTGACCCGCGAGCAGCCGGCAAGCCTCCTACTCTGAGTTAATCAACGCACTCACGCACTAACGCACTCACGCTTCCCTGGCTTGACCCGCCCCCGCTTTCCCGCTACATTGCGTGAGCGAAAGAAGTTCAGTCATCGGACCTGGACGCTGGCCGTTCGGGTCCGTTTCTGTTTCTTGCCGCCGCGCCCCGCGGAGCGCCACCATTCCGCGGACGATACGGGCAGTCGGTGAGTACGGAGATACCGCACTTCTGGCAGTCAGTACAATACCCAACAGGAGTACGGCAATGCGTACCAACGGCACCGTGAAGTGGTTCAACGCGGAGAAGGGCTTCGGCTTCATCACCCCGCAGGACGGCGGCAAGGATTGCTTCGTCCACCACAGCGCCATCCAGGGCAGCGGCTTCAAGTCGCTGAACGAGGGTGACCAGGTGGAGTTCGACGTGGTGCAGGGCCAGAAGGGCCCCGCCGCCGAGAACGTCGCCGTCGTCGGCTGAGCCGAACGACAGTCCCGGGGGGTGAGCACCCGGGGGAGAGCCGCCCCGAAGCTTCGGGGCGGCTCTTTTCATTGGGCGGAGCCCGTTTGGGCTCCGGCGGGACCCACCCCTGGCGAGGCAGGACGATGAGCGAAGGCCCGAAGCCGTTGACGGAAGAGCAGGAGCGCGCCCTGCGCCGCACGCTGGGAACGGCGTCGGCGGTGGAGATCGTGATGGTGGTGGCGACCAGCCACTTCGTCCGCATCGAGGGGCGCCGCGCCATGGAGCTCGAGCACACCCACTTCCTCCCCGGGGGACGCGCCATCCGCTACGGGCTCGACGGCCGCAAGCTGTTCGTGGCCGACGTGGTCCACTAGCGGCCCGCTCCCATTCTCAGAAGCCCCCCGGTCCCTGTCCGGGTCAGGGGGGCGCCCGGCACCCAATCAACACGAGGTCGGCCCGATGCAGCTTCAGAACGACTCCAACGACGGCCAGCTCCGAATCGGACGCCACGCCGTCGACGGCGACACGCTCGTCTTCGACCCCAGCCAGTCCGCTCCGGGTTCGCCCAACGTGGCGCTCTTCAGCCTCACGCAGTTCCGCACGCGCGCCTTTCCGCAGCGGATCGTGGAGTCGCAGGTCGTGGAGATCGTCGATCCCGAGCAGCGCGCGCAGGCGGAGGCCCGCTACCGCCAGTGGCCCACGCTGAAGGCGGAGCTGGAGAAGGAGAAGGGCCTGGCGCAGGAGGCGAGCGGCGCCCGCCGCCGCGAGCACACGCTGGAGAACCACCGCCGCTTCCTGGAAGGGAACGGGGTGGAGTACAAGGGCGTGCAGGACAGCGCCACCAAGGTGACCGGCGGCTCCCGCAAGCGCGCCCGCTCCGCCTGCTCGCGCTGCACCACGCCGCTGGACGATTTCCTGGGGCTGCGCTGCGCGGCCTGCGGCGGCGTGCTCTGCTCGTGCGGCGCCTGCGCCTGCGCCCCGCCGCGCACGGCCGAGTAAGCTCGCATCGCGGGTGAGAAAGAGGGGGAGAGGCCATCGCGCCTCTCCCCCTTTTTCGTGCTCAGACCAGACTGCATGGCTCACGCGGAGACGCGGAGGCGCGGAGAACTCCGCCCCGCCCCGGCGCTTGCGGGAGATGTCCGATTCGGATGGCGTTTAAGGTGGAGGGAATAGTCAGCGGTGCATCGCGAGCACGCACCAGGCGGCGCCCGCCAGCAGCACCACCGCCGACAGGTGCCCCAGCGTCCGCGTTGCGCGAGAGGCGCCGGGGTCGATCATCCCGCGCCGTTCGAGGACGAGGCCGAGCAACCACCCGGCCACGAGCCCACCAAGGTGCGCCGCGTTGTCGATGAGGGCGAATCCCACGAGGCCCAGGACGGCGGTGGCGGCGATGACCAGCACGACGGCACCCGCGAAGCCGTGGGGCAGCCTTTCGCGGCGGCGGTAGCCCAGCACCAGGAGGAAGCCGGTGAAGCCCATCAGCCCTCCCGATGCGCCCACCGACGTCGTGTTTGGATAGAGGAGCACGCTCGCGACGCTTCCGGCCAGCGCGGAAACGAGGAAGACGAGCGGGATGTGGTCGCGTCGCGAATGCACCTCGATCAGGGGCCCCACCGCCAGGAGACCCGCGCCGTTCATCCAGAGGTGAGTGAAGTTGCCGTGCATGAGGGTGCCGGTGAGGAGGCGCCACACCTCGCCGTTCCACACCGCCGGCTTCACCAGCCCCGCCAGCGCGACGCCATTCGCGCGCCCCGCGAACATCTGCGCGATGCCGACGGCGACGAGGAGTGCCAGGAGCGCCTTCGTGTAGTGCGCGGGCTGCGCCTTCATCCACGCGGCGTGGCGCGACCATGCGCGCGCCGCGGGGAAGGAATCCGCGCCCATCCGCCGGAGCTCCCTGCGCCTGAACAGCGCCTCCACCACGCCCGCCGCGAGGAAGGCCGGGATCAGCACCAGCACGGACCGGAATCCCCACCCGGGGATCCAGATCGCCATCGCCGCCAGGGTGATGGCCAGCCCCGCGAGGCAGACTTTCAGCGTGCGCGCCGTCCGCCGCATCCCGTGGCGGGTGAGCTCGTCCACCAAAAAGGGCACGCGCTCCGGCGGTACTGCCGCGCCGGACTCCCTCGTCCAGACCAGCGAGGTGGAGGGGACCTTGATGCAGCGCTCCACGAGCTGCGCGCGTGTGCAGGAAATCCACTTTTCGCCGGTGTGGTAGCCGTGCTCCACGCCGGCCGCCGGCACGTCCGCGATCTCCGGCTCCTCCGTCCAGTGACGGGGCTTCGGGGGCGGCGCCGGCCAGTGCGCGACGCGCGGCGGACGTACGGCGTACGGCCCGTCTTCCGGGACGCCCTCGGCGGCCGGGCTGTGCGTGGCGACGGAGAAGGCGGTGCCTTCCGCCCACGTGTGGAACCCGCTCTGGAGCGCGGGAACGTCCACCGTGCGCCCGATCCGCGCACGCCAGGCGCTGTACGGAATCCCGTAGTATTCCTCGTCCGGATGTAGCCGGTATGCGCCGCGCGGCACAATCCCGTCGCGCGGTGCGGCCTGGACGTCCGCGTGCGTGCCCCCGTCGTCCCACGTGATCAGCAGTTCCATAATTGACCGGCTTGCCTCACGCAGAGGCGCAGAGACGTAGGGACAAGGCAACAGAGAAAAGCCTCACACAGAGCCACAGAAGGAACTGAAAGCCCACAGAAATTCTTTTGGCGTTCTTTCCGTTACCCTCTGTGTCTCTTTGTGAAATACCGGTTCAGGGGCGTTGCAGCAGCCGGGCGTGGGTCACGAACGAGGTGCCGACGTTGCCGCTGAAGCCGATCATCACCGCTTCCAGCACGGGATCGGTGACGATGGAGTCCGCGGCGAGCTCCACCAGGAAGTTGGCGCCCGAACCGCCCGTGGTGTCGTCGCGGGGGACGACGTACTCGGCGGTCTCCAGCGGCGCGAGCCGGCGCGGAGAGGAGAGGTAGGCGCGCAGCGGGCGTCCGTGCGTGTCGTAGTAGTCCACGCGGCTCAGCGTCAGCCCGTGCTGCGGGTCGGTATTCCGGATGCTGAGGGTGACCGCCAGGTTCACGGCCGAGACCGTGTCGCGAAAGTAGATGTGCGAGTAGACCGGCACGTAGTACAGCCGCTTCCCCGTTGCGTCCCCGGCGCGCGGCACCATCGCGGAGGCGGCGGGTGTGGCGGCTGCCTCGCGCGCTTTCGGCGGGCCGCCGCGCTCGCACGCGGATGCGGCCAGGAGGAGGGCTCCCATCATCAACCTTCCCAACATGCGCGCTCCTCTCGGGGTGAGGCAGGATGCCGCGTCGTTCGCGGATCCGAATGCGGCGGAGAGGCTCACCCGCGGCTCTTCGACCGCTCGCGCATCGCGCCCACGGCTTGGTACGCGACGTTCGCGGTGATGACCAGCATCCCGGCCGCCATCGCCAGCACCAGGATGGCGCCCAGGTATTCGGAGGCGGCGAGCAGCCTCAGGCCGTCCTTGATCGTCGCGATGGCGGCGGCGCCGAACACGAGCGAGGCGATGACACCGACGACCGCGACCAGGATGTCGGCGCCGCGCGTGCTCGGGAACGCCTTCGGCCGGGCACCTCTCGACTTCTCCTGCCGTACCTTCGCCAGAGCGCGCCACACCTGCCCCGGCGCGATCCCCGCCTCCCGCGCTGCGCGGGCGACGTCGTTCCCATCGACTTTTGCCCCGCGACTTGCGTGCAGCTCCGCCGCCAGCTTGTAGGCGCGTTCGGTGGCCGCGCGAGAGATTCGCTTCATCCGGCCTCGCTTGCGGATCGGAATTGCCTCGGCCGCCACACGGGTATCGGATTGTACGGCGCCACCGGATTCTTTCGCAACGATGCGAACGAGCGACCAATATGCTCGTGTTGACGTTATACGTTTAAACAGATAAATTAGAGGCAGAGATGCAGACTGTGTCTCCAACCACCGGGAGGAGCAATCATGGGAGTTACCACGCGCGATATCTTCGGCGAAGCGACTGGCGCGCAGCCCGCGGCGCCCGGCACGTACGGCGAGCACCCGCGCGGCCGCAGGCTTCCGGATTCGACCGCGCTGGGCCCCGTCCGCCTGCAGATCGCGGATCTGGAGCGGTCTCTGGCGTTCTACGAGGGCGTCCTCGGGCTGCGGGTGGTGGAGCGAGATGGCTCGCGTGCCGCACTCGCCGCGCACGGCGACGAGCGAGTCCTCGTGGAGCTGAATGAGCGGCCGGGCGCGCGGCCGGCCGGGCGTGGAGGGCGGCTCGGGCTCTACCATTACGCCATCCTCCTTCCCGACCGCGCATCGCTCGGGCGGCTGGTGCGGCACATGGCCGAGGCCGGGGTGCGCGCGGGCGCGGGGGACCACCTGGTGAGCGAGGCGTTCTACATCAACGATCCGGACGGGCTCGGGATCGAGGTGTACGCCGACCGCCCGCGCGAAACCTGGCGTCGGAACGGCCGCGAGCTGATGATGTCGACCGATCCCGTGGATGTGCAGGATCTTCTCCGCGCCGCGGGCGACGCGCCGTGGACGGGGATGCCGGCCGGGACGGTGATGGGCCACGTCCACCTCCACGTCGGCGACCTGGAGCAGGCAGCGGCGTTCTTTTCGGAGGCGATCGGCTTCGACCGCATCACCTGGAGCTATCCGGGCGCGCTCTTCATGAGCGCGGGCGGCTACCACCACCACCTGGGCACCAACACCTGGGCCGGCCCCGGCGCGCGCCCCTCCGACGATGGCGACGCGCGGCTGCTGGAGTGGACCATCGAGCTGCCGGATGCGGAGAGCGTCCACAAGGTCTCGCGCGGCCTCGCCGAGGCGGGCTACCCGGCGGATGCCTGGCCGGACGGCGCGATCACCACGCGTGACCCGTGGGGCACCGGGCTCCGGCTGCGGGTGCGGGCGGGGGTGTGACGCTCTGAATCGCTGGCACGGTTGGCGCGAGGCACCGGGGCCCGTTCCCCGCCCTGCTCACCGAGACACGAGACGGCTCCCGAATGACTGACAGAGCTACGATGACGGCCGTGCGGCTGCACGAGACCGGCGGCCCGGAGGCGCTTCGCACGGAGCGCGTACCCGTTCCGGAGCCGGGTCCGGGTGAGGCGCTGGTGCGGATCGATGCCACGGGCGTGAACTTCATCGAGGTCTACCAGCGCACGGGCCTCTACACGGTCCCGCTCCCCGCCACCCTCGGCGGCGAGGGCGCGGGCGAGGTGGTGGAAGTCGGCGCTGGCGTCGAGGATGTGCGCGTCGGTGAGCGTGTCGCGTGGGCCGGCGGGTTCGGTGCATACGCCGAGTACGCAGTCGTGCCGGCCGCGAAGCTCGTCCCCCTCCCCGCCGGCGTCAGCGCGCGGCTCGGGGCGGCGGTGATGCTGCAGGGGCTGACGGCGCACTACCTGGCCACCTCCACCTATCCGTTGCGCGCGGGCGAGCGCTGCCTGGTGCACGCCGCGGCGGGTGGCGTCGGCCTGCTGCTGGTGCAGATCGCGAAGATGCGCGGCGCCCACGTCATCGCGACCGCCGGTTCGGACGAGAAGGCGGAGCTCGCACGCGGCTCGGGTGCGGACGAGGTGATCGTCTACACGCGCGACGATTTCGCCGCGGAGGTGCGCCGGCTGACGGATGGCGGCGGCGTGCAGGTGATCTACGACTCCGTGGGCAAATCCACTTTCCTCCCCGGCCTGGACGTGCTGGCGCCGCGGGGGATGATGGTGCTCTTTGGGCAGTCGAGCGGTCCCGTGGAGCCGGTCGATCCGCAGCTGCTCAGCCAGAAGGGCTCGCTCTTCCTCACCCGGCCCACGCTGGGGCATTACGTGGCGACGCGCGAGGAGCTGCTGCGCCGCGCGAGCGACCTGTTCGGGTGGATGGCGGCGGACCAGCTCTCCGTCCGCATCGGTGCCGAGTACGCACTGGCCGACGTGGCGGAGGCGCACCGGGCGCTGGAGGCGAGGCGGACGACGGGCAAGGTGCTGCTGCGCGTCGCATCCTGACCGCCTGGTCCGATGATGGATTCGGATCGGCCGCTGGTGGTGTGGAGCATCGGGCACTCGTCACGCGCGATCGGCGAGTTCCTGGCTCTCCTGCAAGCCCAGCACATAGAGCGCATCGCCGACGTTCGGCGATACGCCGGCTCTCGTGCGCACCCGCACTTCAATCCCGAGCCTCTCGCCGCGGCGCTGGCGGATGCGCGGATCGAGTACTGCCCCTTTCCGGAGCTCGGCGGGCGGCGGCCTCCCCTTCCCGACTCGCCTAACACGATCTGGCGGCATCCCAATTTCAGGGGATACGCGGACTACATGGATTCCGCGGAGTTCCGCGGCGGCCTCGATCGCCTGGTGCGCGTCGCGAGCGAGCGCAGGACTTCGCTCCTCTGCTCCGAGGCGGTGTGGTGGCGGTGCCATCGCGCCATGATCGCGGATGCGCTAAAGGCGGGCGGCGCCGAGGTGCTCCACATCATGGAACGCGGCAAGGTCGTCGCGCACCCGTACACCGCCGCGGCCAGCATCGTGGACGGGGTGCTGCGGTATGGGGCGGGGGCGGGGTGATGACGCGGGCGCCGGGGGCCGGGGCGCGGGCGCCGGGGGCGCGGGCGCGGGGCGCGGGACGCCGGGCGTCGGCGGAGCCGGGGGATGAATCCCCCGGCTGGAGCCACGGGAAGACGGCTGAAGCCGTCTCGCGCGCTGCAGGGTTGGGATAGAGGGCGGGCGGCGGGCAGACACGCAGGTCTGCCCCTACCGGGTTCGGTGCGGACGGGGGAGGTTCTGGAGGGCGGAGGGTGGGCGCGATGAATCGCGCCCCTACAATCGATCTCGCCCCGCCGAGTCCGCGAAGGCGGACTTTGTGCTGTTGTTGCCGCGAGTTTACTCGCCCGGGGCAACCCTCCAGGGCGACCCTCCAGGGCAACCCTCCGGGGCAACCCTCCAGGGCCACCTCCGCCCCTACGAGATCGCCGCGCGGGGGGCGGAGATGTGGGCGGGGGAGGGGTCCGGGTGGTAGCCGTAGGCTACGGCGAGCATGACGCTGGAGACGACGACGTGGGGGAGGTTCAGCATGATGTCGTCGGTCCAGCGGAGGTCGTTGACGAAGCCGTTCAGGAGGTAAAAGGTCGCGTCGAGGGCGTAGTAGGAGCCGAACGTCACCAGGAAGAGGCGGCTGGCGCGGTCGGAGTGGAGGGCGGCGGCGAAGGCGGCGAGGGCCGTCAGGCCGTGCGTGATGTCGTCCACGGCGCTGATGGCGAAGGAGTTGAACATCATCCGCTCGTGGCCGGCGTGCGGCGAGATGCCGGGGATCCAGCCCAGCACGACCACGACCACCCCGAACAGCCCCATCACGAACGTCACTTTTCTCAGCATCGAAAATCTCCTCAGTAGTCGTAGACGTGGTCCACCCGCATCCGCTTCTCCGCATCCATGCGGCGCAGGAAGGGGAGCAGGTCGCGCGTGTGCACCTTGAGCACGGGGCGGATGCGCCGCGCGTCGTTGGCCAGCGGCAGGGCGTACAGGAACTCGGCTTCGGGGCCCACGTAGCGCCAGTCCGCCGGGGCGATGCCGGTCACCACGATGTCGTCGTTGCCGGCGATCTCCACGATGGGCACGCTGTCGCGACGCGCGCGCTCCAGCAGCAGGCCGCTGAACGCGGCGTAGCGCTCCGCGGTGATCAGCGAGTGATGGGGGCCCAGGGGTCGCCGCGCCTGCACGCGCCGGTCGCCCGCGGCGAAGGAGGCGGTGTCGCCGTAGACGACGACGCCGATCTTCAGGTCCTCCGCCGCGTACGCCGTCCCCGTGGCCCAGCCGATGACGGACGCGTAGCCGGCCTTGATCGCGTACTCGAAGGTGAGCGCCAGCCGCCGCTCCCATTTCCGGAAGGCGTGCGGGCCCCACATCGGCACGTCGCTCCATAGCTTCCGCAACTGTTTACCGAACGGATAGCGGTACCACGGGATGGTGTGGATGAAGTGCGCGTAGTCCGCCGCCACCTCGTGCGCGAAGCGGTCCTCGGCGGTCGCCTTGCCGCCCGCCGTCCACGCGCTGAAGCGGCCGACGGTGTTCTCGTACGCGCCGCGCAGGCTGTACTCCACCGAGTGGCTCACGCCGATCACGCCCAGCATGATGGAGTACTGGCTGTTGGGCGGGTTCTCCGCGCGGCTGGCTCGCGATGCGTAGCTCCAGTTGCGCCAGAACTGCCCGATGGACTCCGCGTACGCGAAGCCGTTCGGGAGCCGGTCGCGCGTCCAGTCCGCGTACTCCACGGAACTGTAGACGATGAACCACTCCGGGTGGCTCAGGTAGCTCTGCGACTCGGGGCGGCGATAGCCCGGCATGCGGTCCACGGCCGCGCGCTCGGCCGGGGCCAACTCCATGCGCGCCGGTCCGGCGGGGTCGTAGCGGTCCCACAGCCGGTTGCGGAAGCGGTTGTTCGGGTCCAGGCGCCGCTTGAGCGCAAAGAAGCGGTCAGCCTTCGGATATGCCTTCCGGAACTGCGCGGGGGTGGCGTGCGGCTGGTACGGCAGGTACCAGCGCCCGCCCGAGGCCAGCGCCGCATCCGCCAGCTCGCGCGTCCACCTGCCCACCTTCTGCCGCGACTCGGGGTCCGTGCGCTGCTTGTAGTAGAGGACGAACGCGAACATCTCCTCCGGCGCCCAGGCCAGCAGGGTGCCGGGATCGGGGGTGGCGTGGCGGATGGAGACGTTGACCACGTTCACGTCGTAGCGCGTCAGCACCTCGCGCATGCGCGGCACGAAGGCGTCGAAGCGGCCGATGGGGATGAAGTACTCCTGTAGGACGTAGGTGTACTCCTCGCGCGTCGACGGCTCCAGCTCGGCGACATCGTAGCTCGCCTCGTAGTTTCGCCACACCACCTGCGACTTGCGGTTCACCCACGGGTCCAGGACGTGCTCGCGGATCTCCTTCCCCCCGGGCCACCCCGTGATCACCCGCTGCGCGAAGCGGCTCCCCGGGTACGACTCGCGCCGCGGGATCAGCCGGTCCGGGATGGTGACGGGGTCGCTGGTCTCGGTGAAGGTGACCGCGCTGACCCGGTCGTACTCGTTGGGATAGATGTCCGCGTTGTGGAAGACGACCCTAGGGTTCTCGCGGATCGTCGAGCGGAAGTAGCGCAGGTACTCGCTCACCGGCATGCCGCGGCGCGTGCGGCGCACGCGGACGTTGGGCGCCAAGTCGAGCGTGGCCTCGGTGATGACGCCCAGCCCGCCGTACCCCCCGATTGCGCCGTAGAAGATCTCCGCGTTCTCGGTAGGCGACGCGGTGATCGCGCTCCCGTCCGCCAGCACCATGCGGATGGAGCGCACGGTGGATACGACCGGCCCCAGCCCCACGTAGCGCCCGTGCACGTTCACCGAAAGCGAGCCGCCCACGGTGAAGTTGCCGTACGACTGCATCACCTTCACCGAGAGGCCGTGCGGGTCGATGGCCTCCTGGATCTGCCGCCACGTCGCGCCCGCCTGCACCGTAATGGTGCGGGCCGCCGTGTCGATCCGTACGATGCGGCGCAGGCGGCGCATGTCGATGTGCAGCGCCCCCTCCGTCCCGATCTGCCCGCCCATGCTGAAGCGCCCGCCGCCGATGGACACCGGCCCGCTCCCGCCGCGGATGGCCGCCGCGATCTCCGCCTCCGTCGTCGGCGCGATCACGCGCGCGACTTCGATGCGATTGAGCTGCGTGACGTCGTTCACGGTGGGCCCCGACACGGCGCCGATCACCGGCGTCTTCGCGATCCCGTAGACGGTCATCCCCAGCGTCAGCAGCCCCACCAGGAGCACCGTCCAGCCCACCACGCGCGCGATCCTGCGCACCCCGCGGCCCAGCGCGCGCCCGATGCGGACGTGCCGTCTGGCCCGCGGCGCGCCATCCGCGGGGGGCTTCTTCGCAACTGATTTCGGGCCCTGGTCTCCGGGGGCCGTGGTGGGCTTCATCAAGAAGGGTGTTGCGGGGGAACAGCAGGGCTCACACAGAGACACGGGGCCACGGAGAGAACGGCAAGAGGTTTTCTCCGTGGCTTTCAGTGCCCTCTGCGTCCTCTGTGTGATGCTTTTTCTCGGAAGGATCTCGGCGCAACGATAATCGTGCTCGTGTGCGCCCGCAAACGATTTCTTTCAGCGCTGGTTGAGCAGGGAGTCGATGCGGCTCCACTCGCGCGCCAGGTCCGCGCGGTCGTCCGCGTCCAGCGTGTCGCCGCCGCCGGAGCCGTCGCCCTCCTTCATCAGCTTCATCAGCCGGTCGCGCCGCTGTTCCAGCTTGGCCCGCTCCGCGTCCGTCAAGCTCGCCGCGTCTGCCATCGTCGTCTCCTGTGCCGGTGAGGGGTGCGCCGCGTCACACATCATAATACGTCACCACGGGCAGTGCTCGCCACGCACCGCCGCATGCGATAAGATCACCCGGACAGTTTTTCTCCCATCCCCCCTGGCGAACCGGGAAAATGAGCGAGCTCAACGAGGACACCACCATCTACCAGGTGGTGGTGAACGACATGGAGCAGTACTCCCTGTGGCCCCTCGACCGGGAGCTTCCCATGGGATGGAAACCCGCGGGGAAGCAGGGGACGAAAACCGAGTGCCTGGACTACATCCACCAGGTCTGGACCGACATGCGCCCCCACACGGTGCGCGACGCGATGGACGAGCCCGAGGGCGCCTGACGCACGTACGCCGCACGGCGCGAGACGAAGTCGCGGACGGCGCGGTAGATGGAGGGGTCGCGCAGCAGGCCCAGGTGTGAGACGCAGCCCGTGAGGTGATTGTCGGCCCCCTGCAGGACGACGGTGTCCACCGGATCGATGATCTCGTCGCACGGCGAGCGCCAGGTGGCGTACCGCGCCTCGCCCGGCGTCTCGTCCCCCTCGTTGAGCGCGGCTAAAAAGGGAGATCCGCGCCGCATGTCCCTGCAGTCGGCGGAGATGCACAGGTCCGCCACGTGGATGCCGTGGTTGGGCCCGCCCAGCGAGACCCACGCATCCACCTTGCCCTCGCTCTCCAGGTTCTTGAGATAGTACCGCGTGGGGAGCGCCCCCATGGAATGCGTGACGATGTCGACGCGCGAGGCGCCGGTGGCCACCAGGATCTGGTCCACCCTCGCCGCGATCTTTGCCGCCGCCGCGGCGTGCGAGTCGCGAGGATCGAGGGTCCACGCAAAGAGCCGCGCGCGGCTCCACCCGTCGTCCACGAACCGCGCCATCATCGGCCGCCACTGCTCCGCCCGCCCCCGCCAACCGTGCACGAACAGGATCGGGTCGCGCGCCTGTGCGTCCGCCCCGGGCGCGGCGAGCAGAATGGCGGCGAAGACGAGCGCGTAGCGGAGCATCGTTCGTTTGTCGAGGGGTCGAGTGTCGTCCAGTCGTGCTCCGGCAGAAACGTGCCGGGTCGCGCCGCGCTCACCGCCGCGGACAACACCTGCACACGAGTGCATCCATCATGGACTTGTCGCTGGAAGAAGTAAGCCTCCTCGTCGCGTCCGCCAATACCGCGCACTGGCGGGGCGGCACGGCCGATGACGAGAGCGCCGCCGACGCCGAACGGCGGCTCGACGACCTGTTCGCGACGCGCCACACGCTGGCGGTGTACGGCACACTGGCGCCGGGCCGCCCCAACCATCACGTCGTGGCCCCGCTCGGCGGCGAGTGGACGGACGGCGTGATCGAGGGCGATCTCTTCCCGGAGGGGTGGGGCGCGACGCTCGGATATCCGGCCTGCCGGCCGCGCGCCGGGGGTCCCATCATCCCCGTAAAGGTACTCTCCACCCCGGCGCTGACGGCAGCCTGGCCGGAGATCGACCGCTTCGAAGGCCCCGGCTACCGGCGCATCCTCGTCCCCGTCCTCACGCGCGAGCGGCGCCTGCACACCGTCGCGAACCTCTACGCCGCCGCGGAGGAAATGGTCTCACGCAAAGGCGCGAAGGCGCAAAGAAAGGGCTTCCGTGTCTTTCCTTAGCGTCTTCGCGCCTTTGCGTGACATCTTGATCCTTTGAGTTTGCACAGACTTCTGTCGAGACGGTATCAGTTGTACGCCGCGGTCGCCGGACGAGGCGCGGGCACGGCGAGCGATTCGGGCTCGACCAGGACGATGGAGGGGGTGGCGGAGGGATCGTGCAGCCGAAGCAGGAAGTGGCCGATCCCCGCGTCGCCCAGCATCAGCGACGGGGTGGCGCCACCGGGGACGCCGCCCGGCCAGGGGAGGTCGCGGCTCTCGTAGAGGGCGATCCCGCGGCGCCCCACCTCGCGCGCGAACTCCAGGTACTCGCCGCCGCCGGTGGCGGTGTGCGCCGCCAGGAGCGTTTCCGCGTTTCCGGCGTGGCCGTGGCACAGCGAGAAGCCGCCCCCCGGCGCGTCGATGCTCTCCCGGATCACCCGCGAGGTGGTCTGCAGCGCCACGTTGGCGTCGGCGGCGAGTTCGTCGTCGGGCGCCAGGCGCATGGCGCGGAGGCGGGCTAGGCCGATGCCGGGCGCGCCGTGGCACCACGCCACCCCGCACACCGGCGCGGGGGAGACCGCCCCGGCCTCGATCACCCGCAGGTCGGGCCAGTTCCCCTGCCGCGCATCGAGGAGCGCGCGCTCGTAGCGGAAGCCCTCCCGCGCCGCCGCGCCGAAGCGCGCTTCACCGGTGGCGTGCGCCAGCTCCAGCAGGGCGAGCGCCACGCCGGACGCCCCGTGCGAGTAGCCGGTGAGCGGCGCGGACGACTCCACGCCCGGGCTGGGCCACGCCGTGCCGGACGGCCCCGGAAGCGCGAGGCCGAGGAGGAAGTCGCCGTGGCGCACCGCCGCGTCCGCCAGGGCGCCCACGCCGGTGGCGCGCGCCAGCCCCAGCATCGCGGGCACGGCCCCGGCGCTCCCCGAGATCACGTCCACCGCCCCCTCCGCCGGCTCCACCCCGGCCAGCTCCGCCGCGAGCGCCGCCGCCACCTCGCGGAGCTCGTCGTCGTCCATCGCCATGCCGGCGCGGGCCACGGCCCAGGCGATCCCCGCGAGCCCCGTGTGCAGCGCCACGCGGGTGGACGGGTTCAGGTCGCCGCGGCGGGTGACGGCGAGCGCCAGCGCCCCGCGTGCGGCCGTGCGGAACGGCGCCTCGCCGGTGGCGGCGTGGAGCTCGGCCAGGAAGAGCCCGATCCCGGCCGCACCGTCGTAGAGCGCCGGTCCCAGCGCGCGCCGCACCGGGAGCCACTGGGCGCCCGTGGGCTCCAGCCCGTCGCCGACCCAGTTGCAGCGCGCGCCGTGCCAGATGGCGTCGCGGCAGAGCCGCCCGCCGATGGCGGCGGCGGCGTCGAGGAACGGGGTGCTCGGGTCAGTGCGCATGGCCGGGGAGGTGGTAGGGGTCGTCGGAAAGCGGGCCCAGGTAGGGGCGCGCGGGGTCGAGCCCGGCGTCGGCGAAGCGGCGCTCCACCGAGGAGAGGCGCTGGCCGGGTCCGCCGCCGCGGGCCGCCCACACCCCCTCGGCCACCAGGCGGCAGCGGTGCATCCCGAAGCTCTCGCCGCCGCCGGGGTCTTCCGCGAGCCCCAGTCCCGGCGCGAGCGGCTTGGTGAAGAGCGGCACCTCGCTCCCCAGCCCGCCGCCGAGCTTCGCGTGCACGCCCGCGGCGAGCTCGCACACCAGCCGGTGGTGGCGTCGGCCCACGTACAGCACCCCGGCGTCGGCGCGCGGGTAGAGCGCGCGGTGCTTGAGGCACTTGAAGATGAACGGCACCGCGAACCGCCCCAGCGCGCGCGCCAGCTCCGCCACCAGCGCCGGGGCGCCGTCCGGCGTCACGTTCCAGTACAGGCGCAGCAGCGAGGCGCGCGGGTCGGTGTCGTGCGGCGCGGTGCCGAAGACGTAGTAGAAGCCCGGCTGGTCCGTGCGCTCGTGGGGATGCCAGGTGCTCGCGCGGGCGCCCGGATGCTTGCCATCCGCCCGCACCTCGGCGGCCTGGACGTAGCGCACCAGGGGCCCGCGCTGTATCCCGACCGTGCCGTTGGGGAGGCGGTCGATGACCGTCCATCCATCCACCCAGCGCGAGGTGCCGGGGTTGCCCGCGCTGAGGGCGGCGGTCAGGTCGCCCTCGCCCGTGACGGCGGGGACGGGGCCGGCCGAGCGGGTGTAGCAGTGCGTGTAGAGCGCAGCCTGGAGTGCATCGACGGCGGCGGGCACGGGCACGGAGAAGGAGTGGCCCGCGCACCGGAAGTCCGTGTCCGAGACGATCTCCACCGCGCGTACGGCGGTCAGCAGCGCACTCATGCGCCGCCCTCCAGGCCGAGGAGCGAGCGCGCGGCCTGCTCAGGGCGGATGAGGACGTTGGCGCCCAATTGGAGGAGGAGGTGCGTGTAGCCGGGCACCGCCGCCTGCGTGCGCGAGTACTCCCAGGTGGTCTGCACCAGCCGCGCTCCCGCGTAGCGCACGGCCCGGAGCAGGAAGCCGAGCTCCACCCCGCCCCGCCCTTCGCGGTACGCGCGCCAGAACGCCCGCAATGCGGGGTGCATCGCCTCGGCCGGATACTCGTTCGCGTCCGTGAGCGCGCGCGGCGACGCGGCGGCGGCGAGCGGGAGCCCCAGCACCCAGCAGGCGAGATAGGAGTGCAGCGCCGATCCCACGTCCCACGCGCTGTCACCCACGCCCGCCATCTCCCAGTCCACGATGCGCAGCTCCGGAGCCTGTTCGCCGCCGTCGCCGCCGCGCGCGATGCAGTTCTCCCACTTCATGTCGCCGTGGATCAGGGCGTCGTTCCGCCACTCGGCGGCCAGCGCGTCGAGCGCGGCCTCGAACCCGGGCGTCTCGCGGATACGCGCTAGCAGCCACCCCAGCCGGGGCTCGCCCTCCACGTAGCCCGGCGGAAAGGTGCGGCGGAGCACCCAAGCGACCCCGATCTCCAGCGCCGCCGCCCCCGCCTCCACCGGAACGCGGTGGTATGCGGCCAGCGCGGATCCCAGCGCGCGCGCCGTGCCCACAGGAAAGCGGCGGAAGCGCGCATGGTGGTCCTGCAGCGGCTCCACCACGCGGAGTAGCTCCAGCACCAGGGTGGACGATGCCGCGTCGGAGTCCACCAGCGCGGGGATCAGGGCGCGCAGTCCCTCCCACCCCGGCGCCTGCGCCAGCTGGTAGCAGGCGGCTTCGCGCTGGATGCACGCCACCGAGAGCTCGTCCCACAGGATCGGCTGCTTGATGAAGAGCCCGCGCTCCCGCTGCCGCTCCACGGCGAAGCTGCGGTTGTGGCGAAGGACTTCGCGCGCCGCGAAGTCGCCCGCCACGACGGCCTCGGCCGCGATCAGCCGCCGGTCGAGGAGAAAGTGGACCAGGTTGCTCTTGGTGAGGATCATGGACGGGCCGGATCACAGTGTTTTCAGGACCGCGGGGAGAGGGGCGAGAAGCCGCCCCTCTCCCCCAGCCGTCAGCAGACGGGCGGAACGCCCGTGCAGGTGACGACGCAGCTCACCACCGGGAGCGTGGGGAAGCCCAGCGCCCCGCTGCCCTGCGGTGCGGCCTGGGCCTGCACCCCGCCGCCCGACTGCGGAGCCGCGGCGCAGAGCGGGGGGACGTGCGTGCAGGTGATCACGCAGCTCACCACCGGGACCGTGGGGAAGCCCAGCGCGCCGCTCTGCAGCGCCGCCGCGGAGTGGGACCCGCCACCCAGCGCCGCCGGATCGGGGGGCGTGGCGCAGAGCGGGGGGACGTTGGTGCAGGTGACGATGCAGCTCACCACCGGGAGCGTGGGGAAGCCCGCGGCGCTCTGCGCGCCCGCCTGGGAGCCGCCACCCCCGCCCTGCTGGGACGCGACGCAGACCGGCGGGAAGCCGGTGATGAAGTCCCCGGCCCCCTGGGCGGCCGCATTGGAGCCGCCACCCCCCGCAGACCCCTGCTGCGGCGTCGCGCAGAGCGGGAAGACGTGGGTGCAGGTCACGAGACAGCTGACCACCGGAACGGTCGGAAATGCGCCTTCGGACATGGTGATTTCTCCTGGATCGTGCCCGGGATCCGCCGGGCCGGTGGGTGGAGCGGGATCGGCTCCACCCGTTTCCTGGGGCCATTCGGGAAACGCCTCGCCGGCGATGGGACCGCCGAGGAACTCGTGCGGCGGCGGCACGGACCCGTCTTCGTTCGCGGAGGGCGGCGCGTCGTCCGCGGTGGACGAGGTGTCCGGCGGCGGGGCGTCGCCCTGCTTCCGGGGCTTGCGGCGCGGCTGCGGCGCGGGGTCGTCCGGCATCGGTCCTCCGGGTAGGCGGGGGCGCGGCCGAGCGCCGCGCTGGTGATGCACAACCTGACGTCGCCGGGCGGCGCGCTCCGTATCCGTATCGGCCACCGTGCGGTCCGTGACGGCCGGCGTGGAAAGGGAAGCGGCCGGTACGCGGGGTGCGCACCGGCCGCTCGTCATTCCGCCACGATCGCGGAGATCTGCCGCTCCTCGCGCAGGGGCGGCTCCACGTAGTGCGCCACCAGGGTGCGGGCGCGGGTCTCGGCTACCAGCATGTCCCGTCCGCTCTCCACCACCAGCTCCGCCGCCCCGTGATCCGGGTCCACCGCGACGGGCCACGTCTGCACCGTGCCGTCCGCAAGCCGGAAGTGCGCCTGCACCGCGCGGGGGACGCGCGCGGGGAGGCTCTGCAGCAGCTTGACCCTGTACCTCATCGGCCACTCCTGGCGAGCGGAGGGGAGCTCGCCTCGGGAGGCGGGCGTGTGGGAGTTTGCATCAAGGTGCGGCCTCCCCGCCCCGCTCCCCGTATCCGCACCGGCCACCGGCCGCTCCCCACCGGCCGCCCGTCATGCCGCCACGGAGAGCCGCACCGCGACGCCCGCGCCGCCGCAGCGGGCGATGAAGAGCCCCGCCAGGATCCGCGCGCCGCCCGTACCGGACAGGTCGCGCGGGCGCAGGCCGGTGAGCTGCTTGAGGCTCTTGCGCAGCGCCGAGCCGCTGGAGAAGCCCAGCGAGCGGGCCACGCCGTCCGCCGTGCGCCCGTCGCCCATCAGCCGCGCGGCGTGCAGCAGGCGGCGCCACGCCAGGAGCTGCTCCGGGGTGGGAAGCTCCGCCGCGCGCAGCGAACGCCGCAGGGTGCGCGGGCTGCACCGCGCCGCTCGCGCCAGCGCGGCGACGTCCTCCGGCGCCGATGCGGCGACGAGCACCGGCGCCAGCCAGCGGTGCACCGCCGGGGGCAGCGCCGATGCCAGCGTCTCCACCATCTCGTCCAGCGGCGCGCGGTTCAGGTGCTCCCGCACGGCGTCCACAAAGGCCCCCATGCCGTCCGCCGGGTCCACCAGCGCCCGCACGCCCAGGAGGGCGATCGAAAAGGCGTCGGCGGCGGGGCGGCCGGCGAAATCCGCGCAGGCCACGATCTCCAGCGCGGGAGCGCGCTCTCGCAGCCGGCGGATCTCTGCCGCGGCGAAGGCGCCACCGCCGTACGGGTCCACGAACGCCACCGCGCACGCCGACGACGACGCCAGCACCGTCAGCTCGGCCCACCCGCGCGCCTGCCGCACCCGGTGGTGGACGCCGCCGGCGGCTTCGCGCTGCACCGCCTCGCGGATGCGCCGCGCCGCGGTGGGACACGAGGAAAGGAGAAGGATGTCGGCCATGGTTCGCGCCCCGGTGCGAGTCTGGCGGGCCGCCGTCCGGCGCTCCCCGCCGCGGCGGGGGGAGAGGCGTTTCGCCTTGCTCCCCCTGCCACGCGAGGTTATCTATCCCCCACCCCTCAAGGTCATTTCCTGCCGGATCTCATAGCGGTCATTGATATCGCGTGCTGTGCCTCAAAGTCCTCGGTGATCCCGTCCTGCTGGGCCCCAATGGGCCCGTTACCGGCCGCGCCGCGTACAAAAGGCGGATAGCGCTTCTCGCCGTGCTGGCGGTGGCGCGCGGCAGGCCCGTGGGGCGCGAGCGGGTGATCGCCCTCCTGTGGCCCGAGCACGCGGGCGACGCGGCGCGCCACACCCTTTCCGAGTCGCTCTACGTACTGCGCAAGGAGCTGGGAGCCGGCGTCTTCGTGGCGGTCGGCGACGAGATCGGGCTGTCGCCGGAGGTGGTGCGGAGCGACGTGGCGGCGTTCGAGGAGGCGCTGGAGGAGGGGCGGCTGGATGCGGCGGTGGAGGAGTACCGCGGACCGTTCCTGGACGGCTTCTACGTGTCCGACGCGCCGGAGTTCGAGCGCTGGGTGGACGGCGAGCGCGACCGCCTGGCCCGTGCCTGCGCCGGGGCGCTGGAGAGGCTCGCCAGCACTGCCGAGGCGGAGGGGCGGCGGATGGAGGCGGTGGAGTGGTGGCGGCGCGGGGCCGCGCACGACCCGTACTCGTCGCGCGTGGCGCTGGCGCTGGTGCAGGCGCTGGACGCCGCGGGAGAGCGCGCCGCCGCGATCCGCGCCGCCGCCGCGCACGTCGCCCGCATGCGCGAGGAGCTGGGCGTGGAGCCCGATGCGGCGCTCACCGCCTTCGTCGCGCGCCTTCGCGCCGAGCTCCCGCCCGCCGCACCGCCCGCGCCCCCCCCGCCGGCTCCCGCTCCGCCTTCCGAACCGCCCCCCTCGCCACCCGGCCCCCCCGCTCTCCCGCCGGCCGAGCCCCCCAGGGCGGCGGCCGGCCCGGAGGCGGTGGCCGGGACGGAAGCGCCGGTCCGGCCCGTGCGCCGCACCTGGTCGCGCGGGCGCTACGCGCTCGTGGCGGCGCTCGCGGCCCTGGCGATCACGGCGGTGTTCGCGCTGGCCCGCGGGTGGCGCTCCGAGCCCGAGCCGGTGCGCTACGACCCGCGGCGCATCGCCGTGCTCTACTTCGAAGACGACTCGCGCCGCGGCGAGCTGGGCTACCTGGCCAACGCCCTCACCGGGGAGCTGATCGAACAGCTGAGCCAGGTTCCCCAGCTGGACGTCGTCTCGCGCAACGGGGTCAAGGCGTACCGCGACAGCAACGTGGGCTTCGACAGCCTGGTGGCCGGGCTGCGCGTGGGGAGCGTGGTGGAGGGGAGCGTGCAGCGCTCGGGCGACAGCGTGCGCGTGACCGTGGCGCTGGTGGACACCAACCGCCGGGCCCACCTGGAGAGCCGCACCATCATCCGCCCGCTCGGCGACCTCTTCTCGCTGGAGCGCGCAGTCGGCCAGGAGGTGAGCGGCTTCCTCCGCCGCCGCCTGGGCGAGGAGATCCGGGTGGGGCAGGCCGCCGCGGAGACGAGGAGCGCGGAGGCGCTGGGCCTGGTGCTGCGCGCGGAGCAGCTGCGCGAGGACGCGGCGCGGCTCGTCCGCCGCCACCACGCGCTCGACGTCGCCTCCGCCGGGCAGCTCCTGAACCGCGCCGACTCGCTCCTGGCCCGCGCGCAGGCCGCCGACCCCGCGTGGGCGCGCCCCGCCCTGCTTCGCGGCTTCATCGATCTCACCCGGTCCGGGCTCGCCCGCGGCGCGGAGCGCACCCGGCTGGTGCGCAGCGCGGAGGCCCACGCGCGCGGCGTCCTGCAGCGCGAGCCCCGCAACGCGCGTGCGCTGGAGCTGCGGGGCCGTGCCCTCTGGCTGGCCGCGGGCGAGACGCTCGACACGGCGGGAGTGGCACGGCGGCTCGATCTGGCGGAGCGCGACCTGCGCGCCGCCGTGGAGGCGGATTCCGGTCGCGCCTCCGGGTGGGCGGCGCTCAGCCAGCTGCTGCGCATGCGCGGCCGCTTCGCCGAGTCGGACCTGGCCGCGCGGCGGGCGCTGGAGCGGGATGCCTGGCTGGAAGACGCGGGAGACATCCTCGCGCGCCTCTACTTCAGCGCCATGGCGCAGGGCGACTATGCGGCCGCGCGGCAGAGCTGCGGGCAGGGGCACGCCCAGTTCCCCGGCGACTGGCGCTTCGTGGAGTGCCGGCTCACCCTGCTGCGCGAAGACCCCGCGCTCCGCCCGGACGCCGCGCAGGCGTGGGCGCTGGTGGCGGAGCTGGACCGGCTGGATCCGCCCGCCCGCGCCCGCGAGGAGGGGCGCGCGTACTCCCCCCTCTTCCGGCGCACCGCGGTGGCGGCCGTCCTGGCGCGGGCGGGCGCAAGCGACAGCGCCCGGGCCGTGCTGGCCCGGGCGCGCCCCGCGGCCTCGGCAGATCCCGAGCTCCGCATCCCCTTCCTCTTCGACGAAGCCTACGTCACCCTCCTGCTGGGCGACCGGGCCGGCGCCCGCCGCCTGCTGGAGGAGTACATGGCCGCGCGCCCCGCCCTGCGCCCCTACGTGGCGCGCGACGTCCTCTTCCGCGACCTCTTCGCGCCGGCCGGGCGGCCGTAGGCTACCCGCGGGTGAAGCGGGCCAGCGCCTCCGGCTCCCTGCCGATCGTCAGGAAGTGCGTGCGCCCCTCCAGCCCCTGGGTGGGCGGCTCGTCCAGGGTCGGGATGTACTCCGAGCGCGGCAGGTGCGTCACCGCGTACGGGGTCTCGTCAATGGGATCGTCCTCCGCCGCCCGGCTTTCGCCGCCGCCATCCGCGGCCGTACCGAGGAAGTTGCGAAAGATCTCCAGCACCGCGCACGGGCCGAGCGGCGAGTCGCGGCGGACCAAGCCGTTCCACGCCCCCAGCAGCACCGTGGTGAAGAAGGGCGCCGACAGCCCCTTCACGGATCCGTAGTACGGCACCAGGAGCTTCTCCACGGCGCCGTCGCTCCAGAAGATCGAGTCGGGGACCCGCGTGGGATCGCCGTATGGCGCGGCGGGCGCGGGGATCACCACCTGCACCTCGGCGCCCGCGACCTGGACGGCCACGCGCGACGGAACCGGGCGGTCGCTCCGCACGCGCTCCATCCCGGCCTCGATCCAGGTTCCCGGCAGGTGGCGGCCGGGACCGCCCTCCGAGATCCACGGGTCCAGCTTCCCGTCGTGCTGACGCAAGCGCACGGTGTGCCCGCGCAGCCCGCTCACGAACTCCGCCGCGTCGCGCGCGACGATGCTCTCCACCCCCGGGGAGAGGGCCCACCCGGGCTCGTCGCGGAAGACCTCCAGCGGCTGCGGTGGCGCCACCGGCCCGGTTCCCTGTCCCGGAAAGCGCCGCGCGAACTCCGCCAGCGACATCTTCTCCAGCGTCTCGTCCACCAGGCACACCAGCGCCACCATCCCCTCCAGCGTCAGCCTACGCGTCCCCGTTGGAGCGGCGGGCCCGCACTCGTACGCCACCGCGCAGACCTGCACCCTGTCCGCCGGATAGTCGTACCAGGCGTGCGCCACCTTTTGGAACAGCGACGCAGCCTCGCTCCCCGCCACCGACGCGAAGTAGGGGAAGAGGAACTTCTCCACCGCGCTCTCTCCCCAGAAGAGCGCGCTCGTCTCGCGTCCGTTGATCTTCAGGGTGTCCGACCCGACGTTCGTCGGCACGGTGAAGTACACGTGCTCCACCGTGGGCCTGCGGGTGAAGGGGCGGGTGAACACCGGCAGCGCACCGCTCTCGGGCGCGTCCGTGAGGGTGGCATCCGTGCCGTCGAAGCCGAAGTACAGATTCTCCCCCCGCACGCCGCTGGCCCACTCGGCCACCATGCGCATGGCCGGGTAGCCGGGCCGGCTGGTGTTCACTGCATCGGGGAGGATGGTGTTCGAATACGTGCTCATGGCGGGATCTCCGGGGTGGCGTACCGTGCTCGCTTCCGCTTCAGTGCGGATCGCTGGGGTGAAGATAGCCCCCCTCCGTCAAACCCCTGTCCTCCTGGGTCTCAATGCGTGAAAATCCGCGCGGCGCCTCACTTTCTTCAGCCACTTCCCCCGCAGCCGATCCGCGGGGTTGAGCGCCTTGACCGCTGTGTGCGTCCTCGTTCTACCCCTCACCCGCCCACGAAACCGAACGGAAACGCGGATGCGCGCCTCTCATCCCCGGGAGCCGCGGGGAGAGACACGAACCCGGGCCCCATGCGCCGAGTGCCGAGCAGCGGTTCGGTGACTCAGGACCGAAAACCATCTCACCGGAGACTCGTCATGCAACCCACAACTCCGTCCCCCCGGCGCCGGACGACGGTGATCGCGGTCTGGACCTTCGCCATCATCGAGGCGGCGGCGATCGGCGCCGCGCTCTTCTTCCGGTAGAACAGACCCTCACACGGAGCAACAGACATGGCCAGCATGGACCGCGACGCGCTCGTCACGGGCGTCCTTGACCAGATGGACCGTCACAACCAGCGGATGCGGCTCGCGGTGGTGGCGGCCGCCGCCGTCGAGGCCCTCCTCCTGGTGGTGGCGATCCTCAAGCTCGATTGGAAGGACGACACACAGGTACTCCTCTTCCTCTTCTCGGTGCTGAGCTACACCATCGTCGCCTTCGGGCTCGTGGCGCTCGGCGCACACGTGTCCCGCGTGGGAGCGCAGGTGGTCGCCGCGCTCGAAGAGCGGCCCCGGGCGTGAACGCCGGGGGAGCGGGCCCGTCGCTGCCGGCCCTCGCGGCCCGCGCGCAGCTCGGCGACCGGGCCGCCCTGGACGGACTTCTGCGGATGCTCCAGGATCCGCTCTACCAGCACATCCGCGGCATCGTCGGTGACGACGATGCCGCGGCGGACGTGCTCCAGGACACGCTCCTTATCATCTGCAGGCGTCTGGGCACGGTGCGGGAGCTCGAATGGGTCCGCGCCTGGGCCTACCGCGTCGCCACGCGCGAAGCCGTCCGCTCCGCCCGCAGCGCCCGCGCCCACCTCCACGACCCGCTCGACTCGCTCCCCGAGCTCCCCGCCTCCGAACCGGATGAGCCCGCCGCCGACCCGGAGATCCTCGCGGAGCTCCCCGCCCGCCTCGCCGCGCTGCCACCGGCCGCGCGCGTCGTGCTGCGCATGCGCTATCAGCAGGAGCTCACCCAGCCCGAGATCGCCGAAGCCCTGGAGATCCCGCTCGGCACCGTCAAATCGCGCATCTCCTACGGCCTCGCCACCCTCCGCCGCAGCTGGACGCGCGCGGAGGAATGAGGGCCACCAGAGAGACAGCCGTTACGCGATGGCCAGCGCCCGCTCCATCCCTCCCGCGAGCAGGGGATCGCGATCCTCCAGAACCATCCCAACCTATTTGCGGCCGCGCCGACCGCTTCGGGCGCTTCCGACGGCGTCCGCCGGCAGGTAACGGCAGCGTTCGAGCATCTCGGGCGTGAGTTCGAGGCGCTCTGCGCCCTTTTTGACCAAGGCTTTCATAGTCTGGTGCGCGGACGTGTAGGCCCACACGACGCGCTTGCCGAGTGCTTTCACCATTTCCACCGCTGGTCCGAAGTCGGCGTCGGAGGCGACGAGCACGGCGACGTCGTACCTGTTCTTCTCGGCCCCCTCATACATCAGGAGTGCCGTCCGGATGTCGGTTCCCTTCTCGATGATCGGGCGGGAGTCCTTCTCGTCCGGCGTGCGGTAGATGAACGTCTCCCGCCAGACCCGGACCCCGGGCTCCTGTTCGACCCGGTCGAACAGGCGCTTCGTATCGCGGAAACGCCCAAGTCGTTCCTGGTACTCCCCAGGCTTGTGCACCAGGTGCGGGTCCCTGGGGTGAGGCTCGCGGAACACGCCACCGACATAGTGGAGGGCGACCAGTGTGGTGCCTCCGACCGCCGAAGTCAGCTCCTGAGCGAGGAGTCCGAACGCCACCGGGTGCCCGATCCCGGATTCTTCGAGGGCAGGGTGGAAATTGGACGCATCCACGAAGATTTCGACGCGGACCTCCGGAGGCGGCTCCTGATCGTCAGGGTCGCTGTCGCCTTCCAGATCCTTCGTTTGATCCATGGCGGGCACAGACGTGGTAGAAGAGAAACGGGCCACGCTCACGCGTGGCCCGTTTCTGGATCAGGAGCCGCTCCTTGCGGAGGGGCCGTACTTCTGGTGCCCGAATGATACTGCATATCCCTCGCCCGCGCAAGGTAGGACCTGTCCGCTAGGTCCTGTCCGAGACCGCGGCTGACGGCCCTCTGTTCGCCAGAGCGGCTTCGCGGATACTTGGTATAGACGGGCGGGCCGGAGATGTTCCGCGACTGGCCGCGCCGTCGTCGGATTCCCCACAGCAGGAGCCAAGGTCCGGAGCGTGCCGCGGAGGTTCCCGCGCGGAAACGCGAACAAGCGGGTGGGGATCCTCGACCGCGTCCGTCAGCAGAGCCTCCGGCGGCGCACGAGCGGCTACGGAGTGGGTAGTGAAGGAGGCGGGGCCGGTGCGATGAACAACAAGTCCGCCTTGTCTTTCCTGTCTTCGGACACCCGCCTTTTGCCCCGTGCGTCGGCTGCCCCGACAGTTACGAGGGCACCTACACGATCTTACGACGGCAAGCTCAAGACAGTTATCATGACACGCGAGGTTAACGTGCGGCACGAGCAGTGTTGGCTGCACCGAGTTTGTTCCGCAAAATGAGATGTAAAATTTCCGTTTTTGCAGCGATGCGAACTGTAAATTTTCCGGGTCTGCAAAACGGTCCGCGGAGTTGCTCAACAGTTGTGACTCTCACCAGTCGAGTTGGTCTACCTCTAGCTGCAAGTACTCATGGCAGCATAGTCTTCTCCCACGGCTTCTTTCCTCCTTACCCAAGCTCAACCCTCACCGATGAGCGAGCACACGAACACACCGGCGGTTCGCCACCCGGAATTGGCGATAAGGAACGGTGGTGTTTGGAAACTCACCGCAAATGTGTTCGCGATACTGGAGCGCCGGCCAGCGCTCGGCACTGCATCCATCCTTGTGTCGTATGTGCTCGGGTTCATCATCTCCAACATACATCTGGCCCAGTACAAGCTGATCACATTCGACCTGGTTGAAGGCCGATACTTAGCGGCGGCCATTCTGTTCTTTCTCTTCACTCCAACGCCAGTGTTCCTTGGGTTCGCACTCGGCGCGAGCCTGCACTGGGAAAGTGAGGAGGCGACCGCAGAAGTCCCCAGTTGGAGGATGCGCATCCTCGGCGTGGTCCTCACCGCTGGACTGCTCTACTTTGTGGTGATGGTGAGTCAATGGGCCTTTGAAATACTCGCTGTACCGTCGGAGCGGGAGAACATCAAGTTCGTCTACTTATACTTCGCCTTGTGTGGGTTCGTAGGGCTCTTGTTGAGCTATCGTGGGGTGAGATCCAAAGCCGAGCGGGAATCCGATGATGGAAGAGGTGGCCTCGAGATCTTGATGTTCCCCATGTTCGTCTTGTTACCTGTGCTTGTCGCGACAGTGTTCAGCCAGGCAATCTATCCAGCGCTGTCCCCTGCCTTCGGCGGTGGGGGCGCATGGAAAGGCCAGGTATTCCTCAACGAGCCTCCTACGACAGGAATGCTCGCGGACCTCGACACCGTCCTCATCATTGACCGGG
>DASVTZ010000058.1 GCA_036387335.1 Longimicrobium sp. | reverse complement strand
CGTACGTGCAGGCCGGAAGGTCTTTCACCCGCGGCTACGAGGTGTACGCCACGCAGGCGTACGTGCGACGTGACGACTTCAACGACAGGCAGGCCGTCCTGCTGGAGTCCGCCCCTACCGTGGTGCGTCCCCGCTATTGGGCGACCACGTTGGCACTTCGCCGGCGCGACGGTCCGCTGGCATTGTCGCTGCAGGTCACCGGCGCCTTCGGCCACTACGACGAGAGGGTGCGCGACTCCGGCCCCGGGACCCGGAGCCGCCCGCTGCGCGCGGTGACCACCAGCCTGACCACGGAGCTGGACGTGGCGCTCTTCGTACGATACGCCCTGCGCGTCACGCGCCGGCCGATCCCGCGCGACAACCCGCCGGAGCGGTAGCCGCGATGCCTGGACGCTCGATGCGGAGCGCGGCGGCCGCGCTCGTCGCTGCCGCGCTTGCGGCGTGCGCGCCTGTGGTGACGCACGGCCCCGCCGTCGAGCCGGGGGCCGTGTTGAGGGTGACGGAGGGGGCGGCGTTCGGCGTGAGGTGCGACAGCAACTGCGCGGACGCGCTTTTCCCCACCTGGGGCGGCGCGCTGCACGCCGGGTACGCGCCACGCGACCCGCGTCTCCCCGCGCTGCTGGGCGCGGTGACGGTGCCGGTGTTCGCCCCCAGCTCCGCCGAGCTGGACCTGTACGTGCAGGGGCCGGGGCGGGAGGCGCCGCTGGCGTATGGGGCAGGCGTGCTGCTCTCGTCGCGGCACACCATGCCGTACGTGCAGGTGGGGCAGACCCCGCCCGGGCGCGACGGGTGGTACGCCACGGTGGGGTACGCCCGCCTCCGCCGCTACGACCAGCCGCTGTTCGGCGAGGGCTACGGGCCGGTGTTCGGGCTGCGCGAGGCGCCGCGCTTTCTGTCGACCACCGTCTCCCTGCGCCTGGCCGGCCGCACCCCGACGGACGTGTACGTGGTAGGGATGTTCGGCAGCTACCGCGCGGAGGGCGCGGGCGGGGCGTCCGAGCGCCGGCCCCTGCGCATGGTGGGGACCGGCCTGGTTCTCACCGTCCGGCCCGAGCTGTTAGGCGCCCTGCTGGGACGCCACTCCAACGTTTCTCCCGCCCGCATCCCGTGAACCTCGTCATCACGCAGCTTTCCAAGACGTATCCCAACGGCGTGCACGCGCTGCGCGGGGTTTCGCTGGCCATTCAGCCGGGGATGTTCGGGCTGCTGGGGCCGAACGGGGCGGGGAAGAGCACCCTCATGCGCATCCTGGCCACGCTGCAGGAGGCGGACTCCGGGCAGGCGCGGCTGGGCGACATCGACGTGCTTCGCGACAAGGAGTCGGTGCGCAGGACGCTCGGCTACCTGCCGCAGGAGTTCGGCGTCTATCCCGCGACGACGGCGGCGGAGATGCTGGACCACTTCGCGCTCCTCAAGGGGATCACGGCCAAGGGGGAGCGGCGCGACACGGTGGCCGCCCTCCTTCGCCAGACCAACCTGTGGGACGCGCGGGCGCGGCGGCTGGACGGCTTCAGTGGCGGGATGCGGCAGCGCTTCGGGATCGCCGTGGCCCTAATCGGCGATCCGCAGCTGATCATCGTGGACGAGCCCACGGCGGGGCTGGACCCGGCCGAGCGCGCCCGCTTCCTGAACCTGCTCAGCGAGCTGGGGGAGCGCGCGGTCGTCATCCTCTCCACGCACATCGTGGAGGACGTGAGCGAGCTGTGCACCCGCATGGCCATCATCGACCGCGGCAGCATCCGCCTGGCGGCCGAGCCGATGCAGGCGGTGGAGGCGCTGCGCGGCAAGGTGTGGCGGCGCGGCGTGGAGCGCGCATTCCTGCCAAAAGTGCAGGAGGCGCTCCCCGTCATCTCCACCACGCTGGTGGGCGGGCGCACGCTCGTGCACGTGTACGGCGACGCCCCGCCCGATTCGTCGTGGGAGGCGGTGGAGCCGGACCTCAAGGACGTGTACTTCACCGTGATGAAGGGGATCGAGGTGCACCCGGAGGCCGCGCCGCCGGTGTCGCACGAGCCGCTGCCGCCTCTCGTCCTTCCCCCGCCGATGGTGCGTGAGCCCGAGCCGCTCACCGCCGACGACCTGGGCCCGACCGACTGGTTCGCGCCGCGTCCCGCTGAGCCGATTCCGCCGCGTGCTCAGGAGCCGCCGCCGCTCCCGCCAGCCGACGAGGCGTCGCGGCCTCCCTCGCAGCACGACGAAGTCCCGCCGGCGGCGCCGATAAACGACGAGCCGCCACCGCTGCCGCCCTCCACCGAGCCGCCGCCGCTTCCGTCCCGTCCCGCCGATCCGCTGCGGGGCGACGACCCGCCGCCATTCGCGGAGCCGCCGTTCGGGAGGACAGAAGGATGAGCGCGTTGCGGGGGCTCGTCGCCTTCGAGCTGCGCCACCACCTGCGGCGGATCTCCACCTGGGTGTACTTCGGCGTCCTCTTCCTGATCTCGTGGGTGGTCACGGCGTCGCGGGCGGGGGCGTGGCGCGACTTCGACATGGGGAGCGAGCTCCTCGTGGCCAACTCGCCGATCCGCATCTCCACGCTGATGCTGACGCTGGGGATACTTGCCGTTCCCATCACCTCGGCGATCGCGGGGACGGCGGTGTACCGCGACTTCGAGACGCGCGCGTACCCTCTCTTCTTCACCACCGCGGTGCCGAAGTGGGCGTACCTGGGCGGGCGCTACCTGGGCGCGGTGCTCGCCAACCTCCTCATCCTGCTGTCGATCCCGCTGGGGATCATCGCCGCGAGCGCATCGCCGTTCGTGGACGCGGACCGGGTGGGGCCCTTTCTCCCGCTCGCGTACCTGCACGCCATCGCGCTCGTCACGCTGCCGAACCTCCTCTTCACCTCCGCCATCTTTTTGATGCTGGCGGCAACCACGCGGCGGATGATGCCGGTGTACGGGGGCGGATTCGCGCTGCTGGTGGGGTGGGCGATCGCGTTGATCTTCGCGGGCGCGGTCGACGAGGAGTGGCTGATCTACCTGGTCGATCCCTTTGGCGTGGCGCCGACGCTGCGCTCCACGCGCTACTGGACGGTGGTGGAGCAGAACCGGTCGCTCGTGCCGATTCCCGCGCTCCTGCTGCTGAACCGCGCGCTCTGGCTGGCGGTGGGGGCGGGCGTGCTGGCGTGGGGCGCGCACCAGTTCCGCTTCGCGCACGCGGCGGACGAGCGCGACCTGAACCGGCCATCGGGGAGACGCCGCGGGGCGGACGAGGCGGCGCCTGTGGTGGTGCCGCGTGCGCATCGCACCTTCGACGCGCGGGCCCGTGCCCTTCAGCTCGCCGCCACGCTGCGCCGCTCGCTGCGCGAGGTGGTGGGGAACGTGTACTTCCCAATCCTCGTGGGGCTCTGCCTTCTCTTCGTCCTCCTGGTGGGCGGCGACATCGGCGAGATCTACGGGACGCGCACCTTCCCGGTCACCTACAAGGTGCTGGAGACGCTTACCGGCAGCTTCTTCCTGTTCGTCATCATCATCATCACCTTTTACGCCGGCGAGCTGGTGTGGATGGAGCGCGACCGGCGCACGCACCAGCTCCATGATGCCACACCGGTTCCCACCTGGGTGCCGCTGGTGGCGAAGCTGGCGGCGCTGATCCTCACGGTGGCGCTGCTGCTGGCCGCGTGCATGGTGTGCGGGATGCTGATCCAGGCGGCGCGCGGCTACTTCCGCTTCGAGGTGGGGCAGTACCTGCGCGCGCTCTTCGTCCACCAGCTGCTGGGGATGTACCTGCCGCTGATCGTGCTCGCGTTCGCCGTGCAGACGCTGGCGAACCACAAGTACGTGGGCCACTTCATCATGCTGGTCTACTACGTGGGCGGTCCGACGATCTACGCGCTCGGGGTGAGCCACAACCTGCTCGTGTATGCATCGACGCCGTCGCTCCAGTACTCGGACATGAACGGCTGGAACGGCGCCGAGGGGTCGTGGACGTGGTACGCGCTCTTCTGGGGCGGGGTGGCGGTGCTGCTGGCGATCGTCTCCAACCTCTTCTGGCGCCGCGGCGAGGAGCAGGGCGGCGGGTGGCGCACGCGGCTCGCCCGCGCCAGGGCCACGAGTCCGGTGCTGGCCGCGGCGGCGCTCGCGGGGCTGCTGGTGCTGGGAACGGGCGGCTTCATCGTCTACAACACCGCCATCCTCAACCCGTGGACGAGCGAGAACGACTCGGAGCAGGTGCAGCTTCGCTACGAGCGCGAGTACAAGCGGTTCGAGTGGGCGCCGCAGCCCAGGATAACCGGGGTGAAGCTGCGGGTGGAGCTCTTTCCGCGCGCGCAGGAGTTGCGGGCGCGGGGCACATACCGCATCCACAACCGCACGCGGTCGCGCATCGACTCGGT
>DASVTZ010000057.1 GCA_036387335.1 Longimicrobium sp. | reverse complement strand
GCGAGCTGGCTCTCCACGCCGGTGCGGATGGCCCGGCCGGTGGGCCGGGTCACCAGGTTGCTGAAGAGCGACGTCACCGAGCGGCGCGGCGCAAAGGGGTGCGGCTGCATGCGGAGAGCCTGCGGCCCCACCCTCAAGCCTGCGCGTCGTCGGCGACGGTGACGCGCTCCATCCGGTCGCCGGCGCGGATCTGGTTCACCACGTCCATCCCCTGCGTCACCTTGCCGAACACCGTGTGCACCCCGTTCAGGTGGCGCGTGTTGGCCTCGCTCAGCACGATGAAGAACTGGCTGCCGCCCGTGTTGGCCCCTGCGTGCGCCATGGAGAGCGCGCCCAGCTCGTGCTTGCGCGGGTTCCCCACCAGCTCGTCCTTGATGGTGTAGCCCGGGCCGCCGCTCCCCACGCCGCGCTCGTTGAGGCCCTTGGGGCCCTTGGTGATGGGGTCGCCGCCCTGCACCACGAAGTCGGGGATCACGCGGTGGAAGACGATGCCGTCGTAGTAGCCGTCGCGGATCAGCTTCTCGAAGTTCTCCACCGTGCCGGGCGCGTCCTTGTCGTACAGCTCGGCGGTGAAGGTGCCCTTGTTGGTCTCAAAGGTCGCGGTCTTCATGAAATGCCTGTGTAGGAGGTGTGTTCTCAGGGACGCGCGCGCAGCCCGGGGCGCGCGCGCGGCGCATCCGGGGCCGGGCCCGCGGGGTCCTTGGCCGGCAGTACGATCAGGATCTGCGCGCCGGGAAATGGGGCCAGGTCCTTTTCCATCGGCACCCCGTCGTCCCACTCCGGCACGTCGGCGATGCGGGCGGTGCCGCTGCGGATGGCGATCTTCCCTCCCCAGCGCCCCACCTTCTTGCGGATCTGCTTGAGCCCCTGCCCACGCCCCGGGTCGCGGAAGCGGGTGACGCCGTGGATGAACGCCGCCTCGAGCGCCGTCGCGTCGCCCCAGCGCTCGCCGAAGCGGGCGGAGTGCTCGCGCTGCAGCGACCCCTGGAAGCCGATCCCCAGGTCCATCACCGCGATCACCGCGACGCGCCGCCCCACCTTGCGCCGGCTCCAATCGTACGTCTGGATGGAGACCCAGCCCGGTGCGTCCGCGTGCTCGATGATGTTCTGCGACACCTCCGAGAGGAGCATGCTGAAGCCGATGGCGTCCGCCCGCGAGTAGCCGAGCTGCTCGCTGAGGAGCGACGAGATGCGCCCCTCGTTCAGCACGTCGATGACGCCGTGGACGTCCTCGTGCGTGTCGATGACGGTGATGGGGAGGAGCACCGACGGCCCCTCGCGCCGCCCCTTGGGCACGTTGTGCAGCTCGAAGACGTGCTCGGCGGCCGTGAGGAACCCCATGCGCCCCAGGTACCCGGTGACTTCGGGCGCCGTGGGGAGGTGGAGGATCGGGCGCTGGTCCGGGGTGCCGTAGCGCTCGCCGAGGGCAAGCAGCCCCACCATCCCGTACGGATCGGCGAAGCGGACGTGGCGCGCGTCCACCAGCAGGCGCTCTTCGCCCGCGCCTTCCGCGCCTTCCACCAGGCGGTCGAAGGCGTCGGAGTCCAGCGTCGGCGGAACTTCGAGCACGCGGGTCACGGGCGGGGCTCCAGGGGGTTCGGCATGCGGGCAAGATACCACGCGCCGCGGCGGGGTGGAAGGGAGCCGGCGGGGAATGGGGAATGGGGAATGGGGAATGG
>DASVTZ010000056.1 GCA_036387335.1 Longimicrobium sp. | reverse complement strand
TCGCGAGCGCTCGCGATGCAACCAAACCGGTTCCGTACGCCCACACCGGATCGCTGGAGGGAAGCTGGAGGTAGGCATCCGCCTCCACTGGGCTCTCCGCCGAGCTGCCCAGCGCCACCCCGAGCGAGCCCGCCACCCCGCCCGGCTTCCCGGCGCGCCCATAGCGCGCGAACGGCACCCATTGCGGCGTCAGCACGTCAGGCGCGAGCGCGGTGTCGCGCGTAAGCAGGAGCCCTCCGGTGCCGCCGAAGAACAGCCCCGGCTCCACCCGCGGCCCATGCGTCACCGTGGGCGCGCACCCCGCAAGCGCCAGCAGCACCCCGGCCAGCGCCCGCCTCAAGCGCCCCGGTCCAGCATCGGAATCGGGATGTTCTCGCGGCGCGCGGTCTCGATGGCGGTCTCGTAGCCGGCATCGGCGTGGCGGATGACGCCCATGCCGGGGTCGTTGGTCAGCACGCGCTCCAGCCGCTCCCGCATCTCGTCGGTGCCGTCCGCCACGATCACCTGGCCGGCGTGGAGCGAGTACCCGATCCCCACCCCGCCGCCGTGGTGGAACGACACCCAGCTGGCCCCGCTCGCGACGTTCACCAGCGCGTTCAGGATCGGCCAGTCGGCGATGGCGTCGCTCCCGTCCTTCATCGCCTCCGTCTCGCGGTACGGCGAAGCGACGGAGCCGGTGTCCAGGTGGTCGCGGCCGATGACGATGGGTGCCTTCACCTCGCCGCGTGCCACCAGGTCGTTGAGCGCCACGCCGAACCTGGCCCGCGCCCCCTGCCCCAGCCAGCAGATGCGCGAAGGCAGCCCCTGGAACGCCACCCGCTCCTGCGCGCCGCGGATCCAGCGGTGGAGCAGCTCGTCGTCCGGGAAGAGCTCGAGCACCAGCTCGTCGGTGCGGCGAATGTCCTCCGGGTCGCCGGAGAGCGCCACCCAACGGAACGGCCCCTTGCCTTCGCAGAAGAGCGGCCGCACGTACGCCGGCACGAAGCCGGGAAAGGCGAACGCGTCCGTGAACCCCGCCTCGTGCGCCTGCGCGCGCAGGTTGTTGCCGTAGTCGAAGGTGACGGCGCCGCGCCGCATCATCTCCACCATCGCCTCGCAGTGCACGCGCATGGAGGCGCGCGAGCGACGCTGGTACTCCTCGGGGTCCGCGGTGCGCAGCGCGTCGCCCGCTTCCAGCGACATCCCGGCGGGAAGGTAGCCCACCAGGGCGTCGTGCGCGCTGGTCTGGTCGGTGAGCACGTCGGGCGTCACGCCGCGCCGCACCAGCTCCGGGAGCACCTCCGCGCAGTTCCCCACCAGCCCCACGGAGAGCGCCTCGCCGCGATCGCGCGCCTCCAGCGTCCAGCGGAGCGCCTCGTCCAAGTCGGCCGTCATGCGGTCGCAGTAGCGCATCGCGATGCGCCGCTCGATCCGCCACGGGTCCACGTCGATGCAGAGCGCGGCCCCGCCGTTCATGGTGATGGCGAGCGGCTGCGCGCCTCCCATCCCGCCCACCCCGCCGGTAAGCGTCCACGTGCCTTGCAGCGTCCCGCCGAAGTGCTGGCGCGCCACCGCACCGAACGTCTCGTACGTGCCCTGAAGAATCCCCTGCGTGCCGATGTAGATCCACGACCCGGCCGTCATCTGGCCGTACATGGTGAGCCCCTGCCGCTCCAGCTCGCGGAACGTCTCCCAGTTGGCCCATTTAGGTACGAGGTTGCTGTTGGCGATCAGCACCCGCGGAGCGTGCCGGTGCGTCCGCATCACCCCCACGGGCTTGCCGGACTGCACGAGCATCGTCTCGTCGTCCGCCAGGGAGCGCAGCGTCTCCACCATCGCGTCGAACGCTTCCCACGACCGCGCGGCCCGCCCCGTCCCGCCGTACACCACCAGGTCCTCGGGCCGCTCCGCCACCTCGGGATCGAGGTTGTTCATCAGCATGCGCAGGGCGGCCTCCTGCTGCCACCCCCTGCACGAGATCTCTGCGCCGCGCGGCGCGCGGATGATGCGGGGCTCCAGGATGGTGCTCATGGGGCGAAAAGTCGGGTGTAAGGAGTGTCTCAGCTGCGGCGGCTGACGGGACCCACGATGTACGGCACCGAGATGGTCAGCGATGGATGTGCCGCGGATCGCCAAATCAGCCTGCCCGTTTCAATCTACGCGCGGTTTCGCCTGCATCCGCCAGGCGCCGATCAGTTGGGGTTGTCCGACGACCTCGCTAGTCGTCACCCTGGTCATCGACCACAAAAGGCACGGAAAGCGTGAGCGCCGGTCCGCCCGGAATCAGATGCCATACCAGTGTGTCGGTCACGATCTCCGGCGGCCCGTTCGGGTCGTCGGCGAGGCGGTACACCTCGATCTGTTGAAGCTTGATGTCCACCACCCAGTACAGCGGAACGCCAAAGAGCGCGTACCGCTCGCGCTTCACTCCCCGATCCCTGGACGCGCTCGAAGGCGAGATAATCTCGATCGCGAGGTCAGGTGCGCCTTCGAACCCGCGGTCCGACAGGATCTCCGCCCGGCGTTCGTGCTTCAGGAAGACGAGATCCGGAACCAGGTAGTCCTCGCCGGACAGAAGGACGTCGACTGGTCCGTAGAGCTGCCCGATCCCATGCTCGCGGGTGAAGTTCTCGAAAATGCCGGTGATCCGCACGCTCGCGAGCTGGTGCCTGTAGTGCGGCGACGAACTCACGACCAGCTCTCCCGCGACGATCTCGTACCGCTTGCCGTCGTTCGGAAGGCGCGCGAACTCGGCGTACGCCCAATGCTTCGGCGTGGGCTTCGTGGCCATGGCTCCTCCTCTGGTTAGCGCCACGCGCTGAGCACTCGAAGTCCCGCGAATCGCCGAATCAGCTTACCCGTTCCAAGCCACGTGTATTTCGTCTGCACCACGCCACTGTGGATCATTCCAACCCGCGGAACAGCGCCTCCACGTCGATCTCCAACGTCGGGCCGCCGGGAACCGGCTGCCACCCGAGGAACCCGGCGGTGACCACCGCGGGCGTGCCGGCCCGCTCCCCGAATTGATGTCTTACGATTCGCGAGGAGCCCGGGTCCAGCACCCAGTACTCGGCCACGCCATAGTGGGCGTATCTCTCACGCTTGATCCCGCGGTCACGAAAAGCCGTCGAGTCGGAGAGGACCTCGATGACAAGATCCGGCGCTCCCTTGATCCCGCGCCTGCTGATGATCCCGAGTCTGTCGCTGCGCACGAACACGAGGTCGGGCACAAAGTAGTCACCGGGCCCGAACAACACATCGGCAGGACTCAGGACCACCCGGCCGAGGCCGTTCGCGTCTACAAAGGGCCTCAGCAACAGATGAAGGCGCCCAATAAGTTCCTGATGGGGCATGTCGGGCGAACTCACGACCAGCTCCCCGGCGATGATTTCGTACCGGTTGCCGTCGCCGCGCGGTAGCCGTGCGAAGTCATCATACGTCCACGTGTCGAAAACGGGCTTAGTCGCCATGGGATTTCTCCTCGAATCGATTGCCGTTTTCCGAGCACCCGCCATGCCGCGGAACGCCGAAATTGCGTGTCCGTCTCAATTTACGCGCGGTTCGCCTGCAACACGCCAGGCGCCGCTCAGTCCACGTTCTTGAACAGGTCCTCGAGACTGATCGTCAGTGCCGGCCCACCCGGCACCGGCTGCCACTCGAACGCTCCCGCGGTAAGCGTTGTCGGGACATCCGCATCTTCCACCAGCCGGTACAGATCGATCTGGGCTCGCCATGGATCGACAATCCAGTACTCCGGCACTCCGTACTGCGCATATCGCTCCCGCTTTATGCCGCGGTCCCGGAACTCGGTGACCTCGTGCACCACCTCGACGATGAGATCCGGCGGCCCCTCAATCGCGCGCTCATCAATGATCGCCAGGTGGTCCCGGCGGACGAACGCCAGATCAGGTGCCATGAGATCACCGATCGCGAACACGATGTCAACCGGACCGAGACACACCCGCCCAAGCTGATGCGCCTTCGCGAACGGGTACATCAGGAAGAGCAAACGCCCGATGACCTCCTGGTGCCGGGGGCTCGAGAACCGGGTGACCACCAGCTCTCCGGCGATGTACTCGTAACGGAAGCCGTCATGCTCCGTGAACTCCGGGCGTTCGTACGCCCAGCGCCGGGTGGCTGCATCGAGTGGCATGGCGTTCCTCCGTCAGGGGACGGGCCATGCCACGCGCACCCGCCGTGCCGATGAACACCACGGGCCGCAACTACGCGATCACGTGCGCCACAGCTCCGCAAAGGCGCCCTCGCGCACCATGGACGCGGCCGTTTCGATGTCCGGGGCGAGGATGCGGTCGGAGGTGAGGACGGGGACGCGCTCGCGGAAGAGGCGGTAGGCGCGCTCCACGCCGCGGCCGGGGCGCAACGGCTCGCGGTACTTGAGGCCCTGCGCGGCGCAGAGAAGCTCGATCCCCAGCACCGTCTCCACGTTGCGGAGTACCTTGCGCGCCTTGAGGGCGGAGGTCATCCCCATGGAGACGTGGTCCTCCTTGCCCGCGCCCGTGGGGATGGAGTCCACGCTGGCCGGGTGCGACAGCGTCTTGCATTCGTTGACCAGCGCCGCGGCCGTGATCTGCGCGATCATGAAGCCGCTGCACACGCCCGGGTCGTCGGTCAGGAAGGCGGGAAGGTCGCCGGAGAGGTCGGGATTCACCAGGCGCTCGATGCGGCGCTCGGACACCGATGCGAGGTCCGCGAGGGCGATGGCGAGCAGATCGAGCACCTGCGCGATCGGCTGCCCGTGGAAGTTGCCGCCCGAGAGCACCAGCCCGCCCTCGCCCTCGTCCGGGAAGACGAGCGGGTTGTCGGTGGCGCTGTTGGACTCCGTCTCCAGCACCTGACCGATGTAGGCGAAGGCGTTGCGCGCGGCTCCGTGCACCTGCGGCATGCAGCGCAGCGAGTAGGCGTCCTGCACGCGCGGGTCATCGTGGCGGTGGCTCTCGCGGATCTCGCTCTCGGCCAGGAGGGCGCGGAGGCGCTCGGAGCTGGCGGCCTGACCGGGATGGGGGCGCGCGCGCTGGATGGCGGGGTGGAAGGCGTCGGGGGTGCCACGGAGCGCTTCCAGGGTCATGGCGCCGGTCACCTCGGCGGTGTCCACCGCGCGCTCCGCGCCGCGCAGCAGGAGGGCGCCGATCCCCGTCATCACCTGCGTGCCGTTGTTGAGCGCGAGGCCCTCCTTGGCCTGCAGGCGGAGCGGCTGGAGGCCCGCCCGGCGCAGCGCCTCGTCGCCTGGGACGACCTCGCCGCCGACCTCGGCCGTGCCCTCGCCGATGAGCACCAGCGCCAGGTGCGACAGCGGCGCCAGGTCGCCCGACGCGCCCACGGAGCCCTGCTCGGGGATGACGGGGTGGATGCCGTGGTTGAGGAGCGCCATCAGCGCGTGCACCACTTCCGGACGCACGCCGGAGAAGCCTTTGGCGAGGACGTTGGCGCGCAGCAGGGTGATGGCGCGCGTCTCGGCGCGGGGGAGCGCGGGGCCCACTCCGCACGCGTGGCTGCGGATCAGGTTGAGCTGCAGCTCCTCCACGCGATCGATGGGGATCACCGTCTCCGCGAGGCGCCCGAAGCCGGTAGTGATGCCGTACACTACGCGCTCCTCGCGCAGCGCCGCCTCCACCACCGCGCGCGAGCGGAGGATGCGCTCCTCCGTACCCGGCGCGAGCGCGACCTCCACCTCGCAGTCGAACGCCACGCGCTCGATGTCCTCGAGCGTGAGGGTGTCACCATCGATCTCGATCCGCTGCCGCACTTCG
>DASVTZ010000055.1 GCA_036387335.1 Longimicrobium sp. | reverse complement strand
GATCGCCGCCGACTTCTTTCGCGGCATCGGCCTCCCCGCGGACGACGTGCTCGCGCGCAGCGACCTGTACGAGCGCGAGGGCAAGGACCAGCACGCCTTCTGCATCGACGTGGACCGCGAGGGCGACGTGCGCATCCTGTGCAACATGCGCCCGAACGAGAAGTGGATGGGCACCCTCCTCCACGAGCTGGGCCACGCGGTGTACGACAGCTACGTGCCGCGCGAGCTCCCCTTCATCGTCCGCGGCCCGGCGCACATCCTCTCCACCGAGGCGGTCGCCATGTACATGGGGCGCCTCACGCGCGACCCTGCCTGGCTGCGCGAGGTGATGGGCGCCGGCCTGGGCGAGGACGAGGCGGCCGACGTGCGCGCGCAGCTCCGCGCCGCCATGCTGGTGGCCGCGCGCTGGATGCTGGTGATGGCGTACTTCGAGCGCGCGCTGTACCGCGACCCGGACCGCGCCGACCTCAACAAGCTCTGGTGGGACCTCGTGGAGCGCCTCCAGATGGTGCGCCGCCCCGACGCCCGCGACGAGCCGGACTGGGCGTCCAAGATCCACCTGAGCGGCGCGCCGGTCTACTACCACAACTACCTGCTGGGGGAGCTGATGGCGTCGCAGATGTCGGCCGCCGCGCGCCGCGGCATCCCGCGCGGCCGCAGCATCGCTGGGCAGGAGCAGGTGGGTCTCTTCTTCCGCGAGCGCATCTTTCGCCCCGGCGCCTCGCTGGACTGGAACGAGCTCCTGGTGCAAGCCACCGGCGAGGGGCTGTCGCCGCGGTTTTTTGTGGAGGAGTTCGTGGAGGGGTGAGGGGCCCCACCCCCAGCGTCGCTCCGCGACGCATCCCCCTCCCCCGAAACTGCCTGGGGGAGGGGGTGTTTGCATGGGCGCCGGCCGCGGGGTTCGTCGTGCGGGCGGGCACGGGCAGCCACGTGGGGCGGCCCCTACGAGGTTCGGGTGCGAAGGCGGGGATCGCGGCCGGGGCAAGGGTGGGCAGACACGCAGGTCTGCCCCTACCAGGATCGGCGCCCACGGGCGGGCGGCGGTGCAGCCCGTGACAGGGCATCTGCGAAGCGCACACGGAGTTCTCCCCCTCACCCGCCCTGCGCCCCCGCAGGCGGGGGAGGGGGCCGGGGGGAGGGGGCCATTCGATTTCCGCCCCCTCTCTCGATAACGGCGAGGGCGGAGCCCTCTCCTGTTATCGGGAGAGGGGGCAGCGAGGAACGAGCGGGGGTGAGGCCCTACCCCCGCCCAATCCCGCTCCCCAGCCGCACCGGCGCGCCCGCCACGCTCCCCTCCGCCAGCTCCACGCGCCCCGGCTCGAACACCAGCACCACCGTGGAGCCCAGGTGAAAGGTCATGATCTCGTCGCCCTGCGCGATGGGGACGGGCGGGTCGTAGGTCTTCGTGGCGGCGGAGAGGCAGCGACGGTTGGTGACCCAGGAGGAGGAGCCGGCGGGGGCGTTCCAGGCAGGGTCGAAGGCGGCGGAGATGCGGCCGACGTTGTAGGCGCCCACCGCCACCATCGCCACGCGCCCGAGCGGGCCGTCGATGTAGGCCAGGAGGCGCTCGTTGCGGGCGAAGAGGTCGGGGAGGTGCGCCACGGCAGGGGCGTTCACCGGGAGGAGCGCACCGGGGATGTGGCGCGCGCGCGGCACCACGCCCCCGCACGGCGAGTGGATGCGGTGATAGTCGCGCGGGCTCAGGTAGATGGTGGCGAAGGCGCCGCCCTCGAACCGCTCCCACTCCGCCCCGTCGTCCAGCAGGCCGGCCAGCGTGTACTGGCGCCCCTTGGCCTGGATCAGCTTCCCTTGCGTCACCCGCCCCACCTGCCCGAACACGCCGTCCACCGGCGACGCCGCGACGCGCGGGTCGGCGGGCCACGTGCGCGCGCCATCGCGCAGCTTGCGCACGAAGAAGCGGTTGAGCGACGGGTACTCCTCCAGCGGCAGCTCGCACTCGCCGACGTCGGCGCCGACTGCGCGGGCAAAGGCGCCCAGGACGGGGCGGCGCAGCGGGCGCGGGAGGGGCGTGTCCGCGATGCGGCCGAAGGCGCGGGAGAGCGCGCCCTGCGGAAGGCGCCCCAGGACGCGGAGCAGCGCCCGCGCGCGGGCGGACGGAAGGTCGGTCTGGCTCATGGCGTGCGGCGGATGGAGATTGCGTGCCGCCTGTTGCGCGGCGCGGGAGCGGAACGGCTCCCGAAGTGTTAGATTCGGCCCCTTCGCACAGGGCGCGCCGTGCGCCGGCGAAGCGAGCAACCCGGAGACGAACCGACGTGCAGGATACCCACGACACCCCGTTCCGCATCGAGTCGCGCACGCACGTGCTGCGCAACGGGATGCGGATCGTGGCCCACGAAGACCGCACCGCGCCGCTGGTGGCCGTGCACCTCATGTACCGCGTAGGGTCGCGAGACGAGCGGCCGGGGCGCACCGGCCTGGCCCACCTGTTAGAGCACCTGATGTTCGAGGGCTCGCAGCACGCCCCCAAGGGCGACTTCGACGACCTGCTGGAGCGGGTGGGCGGCACCAACAACGGATCCACCTGGCTGGACCGCACCAACTACTACGAGACCGTCCCCTCGCACGCCGTGGAGCTTCCGCTCTGGCTGGAGCGCGACCGGATGGCCTTCTTCCTCCCGATGCTGACCGAGGAAACGCTCGAGGTTCAGCGCGGGGTGGTGATCAACGAGCGCCGCCAGACATTCGAGAACCGCCCCTATGGCCTGGCCGACGAGCGGCTGCACGAGCTCCTCTTCCCAGGCGGGCACCCGTACTCCTGGCCCACCATCGGCTACACGCCGGACCTGGAGGCGACGACGCTGGAGGACGCCCGCACATTCTATTCGACGTACTACACCGCGGGCAACGCGGTGCTGGCGTTCGCGGGCGACATCTCGGCCGAGGATGCCTTCGCCCTGGCCGAGCGCTACTTCGGCGACCTGCCCTCCGGCCCCGAGCTTCCAGATGCGCCGCGGAGCGACGAGCTCCCGGCCGTCGGGGTGCGCGAGACGATGGAGGACGCCGTCTCCTTTCCGCGTACGTACCGCGCGTGGGCGGTGCCCGGCTACGGCACGCGCGACTGGGTGGCGCTCGACGTGCTCGCCTACCTGCTGGCGGACGGCGAGAGCTCGCGCCTGCAGCGGGCGCTCGTGCGCGAGGGGCAGCTCGCGCAGGACGTGGACACCTATCTGTACCCGACCGCCCTCTGCGGCATCTTCGGCATCGTCTCCACCGCGCGCTCGGGGGTGGATGTGGACACCGTGGACGCCGCCATCCGCCACGCGCTGGACCAGGTGGCGCGCGGCGACGTGAGCGAGGACGAGGTGCTGGGCGCCGTACGCCGGGTGCGGCGCGACCACGTGGGGCAGCTCGCCACGGTGGAGGAGCGCGCCGACGCCCTGGCCTACGCCGCGACCGTGCTCGGTGACGCGGAGGCCCTCAACCGCGTCTCCGCGATGTACGACGAGATCACGGCAGACGACGTGGAGCGCGTGGCCGCCCAGTACCTCGATGAAATGCGCGGCGTCACGCTCCTGGTGCTGCCGGACGAGGAAGACGAGGAGGTCCAGGATGCCGCCTAGCGCCGTATTCCTTCCGGCACCCTCCATCGGCGCGCCGCCGGCGCCGCGAGTCCCGCGGCCGGAGCGATACACGCTGTCCAACGGGCTGCGCGTGATCGCGGCGCGCATGGGCGAGATCCCGCAGGTCGTGCTGCGCCTGGCGATCCCGGCCGGCTCCGCCGCGGAGCCGCGCGAGCGCCCCGGGACGGCCGCGCTGGTCGGGCATCTCCTCACCGAGGGCACGGAGCTGCAGACCGCGCAGCAGCTCAACGCGCGCGTGGACTACCTGGGCGCCCTCCTGCACGCCAACGTCGGCCACGACTATGCCGAGGCCGAGGCGGTGCTCCTCCACGAGACGCTGGAAGAGGGGATCCAGCTCCTCGCCGAGATCATCACCCGCCCCTCCTTCCCCGACGCGGAGGTGGAGCGGATCAGGAACGAGTCGCTCGACGCCCTCGTCGCCCGCGAGGACGAGCCCGGGAACGTGGCGGACGACCGCGTGTCGCTGGAGGTCTTCGGCGCCGATCACCCGTACGGCCGCCCCTCCTTCGGCACGGCGGAGGGGATCGCGGCGGTGACGCGGGACGAGCTGGTGGACTTCCACGCGCGCCACTACCGACCGGCCGGCGCCTACCTTGTGGCGGCGGGCGACTTCGAGCCGGGCGCGCTGCGCGAGATGCTCGAAGCGGCGTTCGCGGGGTGGACGGGCGAGGCGCCGCCGGTCGCGTACCCCGCCGAGAGCGCGGACACGCCGGCTGCCGCGGGCCGGCTGGTCGCGGTGCCGTGGGACGACGCGGCGCAGTCGGAGATCCGCATCGCGGGGCGCGGGATCGACCGCCGCTCGCCGGACTGGGTGCGCGGCGCGGTGGCCAACTACATCCTGGGCGGCAGCACCATCACCGGCCGCCTCGGCGCCAACCTCCGCGAGGAGAAGGGGTGGACGTACGGCGCCAACTCCGCCTTCTCGGCCGGCATCGCGCGCGGCGGCTGGACGGCCCACACAGCCGTGGACGTGGAGGTGACCGCCGGCGCCGTGGAGGAGATGCTCCGCGAGATGCGGCGGATGGCGGAGGAGCCGGTGGACGAGGGGGAGTTGCGGCGCGCGCGCGACGCCATGGTCCTGTCGCTGCCGCGCGCCTTCGAGACGCCGGGGCAGGTGGCGAGCCGGCTGGGGACGCTGGAAGCTTACGGGCTGCCGCACGACTACTGGGACCGCTACCCCGCCGCCGTGCAGGCGGTGACGGCGGAGGACGTGCAGCGCATCGCTCGCGAGCGCTTCCACCCGGACCGCGTGGTACGCGTGGTGGTGGGCGACGGCGTGGTGTGACCGGGGAACGGAAAACGCGGGTGGAGCGGCCGCGTGCCGCCCCACCCGCGTGTGCCGGAGCCCGCGCGGTCAGCGCAGCGGGTTGTCGCGCTGCTCGCCGCGCCACACGGCGTCGTCGTCCGCCTCGTCGGCGTCCGCGCGCACCAGCTCCAGGCTGGGGACGGGCTGCGGATGGAGGTGGTTGCGGGTGGTCCCTTCCCAGCCGCAGGCGATGCACCAGCGCTGGCTGAGCAAGCGGCGCACCGGGCGCAGCATGGCGGAGCGGATGGACAGCGTCTCGCCGCCGCAGCGGGGGCAGTCGCGCCCGGCGGGGAGGAGCGCGACGAGAAGTACGACGGGTGCCACGAACATCACGATCCAGAGCCCGGCCATGAACATCACGAACATCGGTCCCTCCTTTTGCGCTGTGCGTCTCCGCCGGTCTTACGGGTTGCTGAGCGTCGCGTCTGGAGGTGTCCCGCGGTCGCGCACGCGCCTTCGGGGAGCCGCACATCGGCCGACGTTCTCCACGGGTTCGACAGGCAAAGCGCATGCCGGACGGGGCGCATCCCGCTCGGCTCAACGGGTACCGTAATCTTGGGCTGAATGAAGATCTTGTCGATCGATCCAGGCGCTCCGGACGCGGCCGGTCTGGAGCCCGCGGCGGAGGCGCTGCGGGGCGGCGGGCTCGTCGCCTTCCCCACTGAGACGGTGTACGGGCTGGGCGCAAACGCGCTCGATCCGGACGCGGTGGCGCGCATCTTCGCCGCCAAGGGTCGCCCCGACTACAACCCGCTGATCGTCCACGCCGCCGATGCCGAAGCGGCGCGCGCGCTTGCCGCGGAGTGGACCGTCGCGGCGGAGCGCCTGGCCGCGGCCTTCTGGCCCGGCCCGCTCACCCTGGTCGTTTCCAAAGCCGCGCACGTGCCGGACGCGGTGACGGCCGGGCTCCCCAACGTCGCCATCCGCGTGCCGCTGCATCCGGTGGCGCGGGCGCTGCTGGCCGCCGCGGGCATCCCCGTCGCCGCGCCAAGCGCCAACCGATCGGGCGAGGTCTCTCCCACCACCGCCGACCACGTGGTGCGCAGCCTCGGCGACGCGGTGGACTACGTGGTGGACGGCGGCCCGTGCACGCTGGGCATCGAGTCCACCGTCGTCTCACTGGCATCCGCCACGCCCACCATCCTGCGCCCCGGCAGCGTGACGCAGGAGGAGCTCTCCGAGGTGCTCGGCGTGGTGCTGATCGCGGGGGGGCCGAAGGAGCAGCCGGGCGCCGCCCTTCCCTCCCCCGGCCGCATGGACCGGCACTACGCCCCGCGCGCCCAGCTCCGCCTGATCGACCCCGAGCCGACGGGCTTGGTGGCGCTGGTGGCGGCCGGGCCGGGCGTGGAGGCCTTCCTCCCCATGCGCATCGACAGCCGCACGTACGGCGAGCGCACGGCCGTCCTCTCGTACAGCGGCGCGGAGTACCCCGGCGCCCGCGTCGTCCGCATGCGCCCCGACCCCGCCGGCTACGCCGCCCGCCTCTACGCCACCCTGCACGAACTCGACGCAGAGGGGTATGAACGGATCCTGGTGGAGCGCGTGCCGGACGAGCAGGAATGGGCGGGAGTGCGGGATCGGCTTCAGCGCGCGTCGCATCCGGAAAAGGAAGTGCGTTAGTGCGTTAGTGCGTTAGTGCGTTGGGAACCACATGTCATCCTGAGAGAGCCGCCTGAGGAGATGCCGGCGACGCACACTGTACTCTCTGCGGCGAACGAAGGATCTAGCCGGCGAAGCGCGAGGCCCGGTGCGACACGCGGACCTCGCGGCACGCGCAGTAGATCCTTCGCTACGCGCCACAGGCCGGAGCGCAGGAGAGGACGGTGAGGCGCGTCGCTCAGGATGACAGATGGATGTCGGCTAGCAAAGCGCACTAACGCACTAACGCACCTGTTTCTGCCGTCATCACACGGAAC
>DASVTZ010000054.1 GCA_036387335.1 Longimicrobium sp. | reverse complement strand
CCTCCTGCGCCTCCTTTCCCGCGTGCGCGTCCCGCGCCTTCGCCGCCCCGCCGCCGCGCCGCCGCCGCCCTCCGCCCGCGGCGACGCGCCCCGTTCCGCGGCCGACCCGTGGGAGGGTGAGGCCTTCATTCCGTGAGGGGCCAACCGCGCGTCAGGGGGCAGAATAGAGGGGAGGGGCCGCGACGTGCTGCCGCCCCTGTGCCCTGCGCATCTGCAGCGCGCGGTCGGTCACGCCCAGGCGTTGGGCTGCGCGCTGCAGGTTCCCCTCCTCCGCGCCCAGGGCGAGGCGGATCGCCGTCTCGGACGCGAGGCGGCCGATGTCCTTGAGTCCCACCCCCTGCGCCAGCGCGCGGCGGAGGGATAGCTCGAGCTCGGGATCCGGCCACGCGCCGCCGGGGCCGGGCGGGCGCTCGTCGTGGGGGAGGTCGCCCAGCGTGACCGGACCGGGGCCCACGTGGCGGTAGGAGATGCGCGCGGCGAGCTGCTTGAGATCGCGCACGTTGCCCGGGTACTCCCGCCCCAGCAGGAGCTCGCGCACGGGCTCGTCCAGCTCCGGAGGCGGCCCCCCGGCGCCATCCGCCAGGAAGTGCAGAAAGAGGGGGAGGATGTCTTCCGGACGGTCGCGCAGGGGCGGCATGCGGCAGGTGACGGTGGCCAGGCGATAGTACAGGTCCGCGCGGAAACGCCCCGCCGCCACCTCCGCCGGCAGGTCGCGGTGGGTGGCGCACACCAGGCGGAAGCGCGTCTTGAGCCAGGCGTTGCCGCCCACCCGCTTGTACGTCCCCTCCTGCACCACCCGCAGCAGCTGTGCCTGCAGCGAAAGGGGGAGCTCGCCCACCTCGTCCAGAAAGAGGGTGCCCCCATCCGCCATGGCGAACGCGCCGTCCCGCCCCCGCTCCGCGCCGGTGTACGCGCCACGCTCGTGCCCAAAGAACTCGCTCCCCGAGAGTTGGGGAACGATGGTGGTGCAGTCCAGCAGCACCAGCTCGCGCTTGGCGGGGCGCGGGTCCAGCGCATGGACCAGCCGCGCCACCAGCTCCTTTCCCGTGCCAGACTCGCCCGTAACCAGCACCGGCGCTTCGGTGAAGGCCGCCACCTCCACCACGTGCCGCAGCAGCGACCGCCACGCCGGCCCGCGTCCCACCAGGTTTTCCGTCACCCGCGGCGAGCTCACCAGGCGGTCCACTTCGGCCCAGCGCTCGAAGCGCGCGGCCGCCTCGGCCGCGGTGTCGCCAGTGCCGCGGGTACGCGGGAGCACGTCGCTGGCGCCGGCCCGCACCAGCCGCCACGCCGCCCCGCCGGCCAGCGCGCGGGGCGCCGCCCCCACCGCCAGCACCCGCTCCGCTCCGCCGCCGCTCGCCTCGCCCACGAAGGCGCACACCTCGTCCGTCACCTCGTCGAAGACCACGACCCCCGGTCCGTGCGGCCCGTCCCGGTCCAGCGGGTACGGACTGAACCCCGCGGCCGCCAGTCCGCGGGCGAGCGGATCGGCGCTGAATGGCTCTACCGCGCCAATGCCATGGAACCAGAGGGCCGCGTGCGCCAAGGAATGGCCCTGTGGGACAGGGACTTGACGACAGCTCTCCCGGAGTCGGGATCGCCGGAGGGGGCGGGCGATCAGGGCAAGCCCCGTTCCAGACAAATTGTAAGGCGCGGTTCCCCGCTACCTCGCTGCCCCGCATCGACTTGGCGGATCCGGGCGGTCGAGGCAGCCTGCTCGATAGCGCGGCGGCCGGGGCGCCGGCGCTACACCGTGTCGTCCCACAGGTGCCACATCCGCGCGGCGCCACGCAGCGGTGCAGGCTCCAGCCGGGTTCATTCGCGTTTGATTAAGGTGCGGGGCCGGGCGAAACCCGCGCGGCGGAGGAGCCGTAGCGCACTCTGTCCGCATTCGCGGCACGCTCGCCGGGGATCGTCATGGCATGGCCGTGGCGGGTCTCCATCCCCCCTCCTGGAGGTGCTTCCCATGCACCGGTTCCTTTTCGCCACTCTCGCAATCACGGCCCTGGGCGCACCCGCGCTACAGGCACAGACTCCCGGTCAGCCGCCATCCGCACAGCGCCGCGCACCGCAGCCGCCCGCCGCCGGGCCCGGTGAGATCCGGGGGACGGTGGTGGATGCGGGGAGCAGCGCGCCCGTCGCACGCGCCAGCGTGGCGGTGCTGAGCACGCGCGACTCGGCGCTCGTCGCGGGCGCCATCGCGCGGCCGGACGGGACGTTCCGCATCCAGGGGCTGCGCCCGGGGACGTACTACCTGCGCGTGAGCATGATGGGCTTCACGGCGCAGACCACCGGCCAGCTCACCGTGGCCGAGGCATCGCCGCGCGCCAACGCGGGGAGCGTACGGCTGGCCCGCTCCGCCGTGCTGCTGGAGGGGCTGGAGGTGACGGCGCAGCGCCAGGCCGTCACCATCGCGCCGGACCGCAACACCTACCAGACCCGCGACGTCGCCCCCGCGGCCACCAACGCCAGCGAGGTGCTGGAGGCGGTGCCCTCGGTGCAGGTGGACGCGGACGGCAAGGTGAGCCTGCGCGGCAACGAGAACGTCGTGGTGCAGATCAACGGCCGCCCGTCGCCCATCCGCGGATCGCAGCTCGCGGGCTACCTCAAGCAGCTTCCCGCCAACACGCTGGACCGCGTGGAGGTGGTTCCGAATCCGTCCGCCAAGTACGACCCGGAGGGGATGGCGGGCATCATCAACATCGTCCTGAAGCAGAACGTGGACCTGGGACTGAGCGGCGGGCTGACGCTGGGCGCATCCACGGCCGACCGCTACACGGCGGCGGGGAACGTGGGGTACCAGCGCGGCCCCGCAACCTTTTCGCTGAACTACGGCTTCACCAGCGATGACCGCGCACTCGTGGGGATCAACGACCGCACCCGGCTGGGCGCGCTGAAGGCTCCGCTCTCCTTCACCGAGCAGGACATCCGCGGCAGCAACGGGAACGGGGGGCACAACCTCAACGCGGCGGTCGACGTCCGGCTGAGCGAGCGCGACGTGCTGTCCAACGCCCTGCAGCTCAACTCGCGCGGATCGACCGAGGAGTCGCGCAGCGCGTACACCGAGCTGGACGCGACGCGCCTGCTGCTGGACGCGTACGACCGCGTGCGCGACTCGGACCAGGATGCGCGCATGCTGGACTACACGCTCGCCTTCAAGCGCACCCTGCAGCCGCAGCGGCACGAGATCGCGGCCGAGGTGCGCATCAACCAGATGGAAGACGACGACCGCACCGCGCTCTTCCGCCAGACGACGGCGGGCGGCCTGCAGCTGGACGCGGAGAACAACGTCACCGACTCGCGCTCGCGGCAGCTCACGGCGCAGGTGGACTACACGCGCTCCCTTTCGCCGCAGCTCAAGCTGGAGACCGGGTACAAGGGGAACACGCGCGCCCTCGATCGTGACTACACGGTCCTCAAGGACCCGCTCGGCACCGGCCAGTGGGTGCGCAGCGACCTGAGCAACGCGCTGGAGTTCGACGAGAGCGTGAACGCGGTGTACGGCGTGCTGAGCCGGGGCGGGCCGAAGACGGAGCTGCAGGCCGGGCTGCGCGCGGAGTACGCCAGCCGCGACTTCTCGCTGGCGGACACCGGCGAGCGCTTTCCGTACGACTACGTCAGCTTCTTCCCCAGCGGGCTCGTCAGCCACAAGCTGAACGACCGTACGCAGGTGAAGCTGAGCTACTCGCGCCGCATCCGCCGGCCGGGCACGCAGGAGCTGAACCCGTTCCCCGCGTTCTTCGACCAGCAGAACGTCTTCCTGGGGAATCCGCGGCTGAACCCGGAGTACACGGACGCGCTGGAGCTGAGCCTTCAGCAGTCGATGAAGCTGGGCACCGTGCAGCTCTCGCCCTTCTACCGCCGCACCACGGACGTCATCCGCTTCATCATCAACACGGCGGACACGGTTGCGGGGCGCGAGGTCACTTCGGTGAGCTTCAAGAACCTGGAAACCGGCAGCTCGTGGGGCGCGGACCTGAACGGGACGATGCGGCTGGGACAGGCGTTCAACGGGCTGGCCGCGTTCAACGTCTTCCAGATGGTGACGGACGGCGGCGGCGAGTCGGCCATCTCGTCGAACGCGGTGACGTGGTCCGCGCGGTTCAACGGCACGCTCAACGTGAGCCCGCGCACTTCGCTCAGCGCGTCGTACTTCTACCGCGCGCCGATGGCCATCGAGGGCGGCCGCTTCGAAGCATTCTCGATCGCCAACCTTTCGGTGCGGCAGAAGCTGTACGGCGAGAAGCTGAACGTGACGCTGCGCCTGTCCGATCCGTTCAACACGCAGCGCTTCCGCGTGCGCGCCGGCGACGACAACGTCCTTCAGATCACGGAGCGGGCGCAGACTTCGCGCGCGCTGCACCTGACCGTACAGTCCACCTTTGGCCGCCCGCCCCGCGTGCGGCAGCCCCGCCCCGAGGCGCAGCCCGCGTCGACCTCGCCGTTCCCCGGCTAGCTCGCGGGTTGGCGGAAGAACAGATGCGGCCCCGTGCTTCGGCGCGGGGCCGCTCTCTCGTGCGCCGCCGGAACTTGATCGCATCGCACTGCCCGGCTACTCTGTCGCCTTCCACGTGTCGATTCCGCCGCGGCTCGTTCGACGTACAGGTAGAACGCGGTACAGATCCCAAACCGATTACAAGGATACGACCGATGCGAGTCATGGTTCTGGTGAAGGCCAACGCCGATTCCGAGGCCGGTGTGATGCCCACCGAAGAGATGCTGGCCGAGATGGGGCAGTACAACGAGGAGCTGGTGAACGCGGGCGTGATGGTGGCGGGCGAGGGGCTCCACCCCACTTCGCGGGCGAAGCGCGTGCGCTTCAACGGCAAGGAGCGAACGGTGATCGACGGGCCGTTCACCGAGACCAAGGAGCTGGTGGCCGGGTTCTGGGTGTGGCAGGTGAAGGACATGGACGAGGCGGTCGAGTGGCTGAAGCGCGCGCCGTTCCGGGATGAGGAGCTGGAGATCCGACCGATCTTCGAGGCGGAGGACTTCGGCGAGGCGCTCACGCCGGAGCTTCGCGAGCGCGAGGAGCGGCTGCGGCAGAGGGCCACGGCGCAGCAGGGGTAGGGGGGCCCCCTCCCCCGCTCGTTCCTCGCGACCCCTCCCCCAAACTGCGGGGGAGGGGTGTTCGCGTGTATTTGTGTGCGGCGGGGGGGGTGCGGGCGAACGGCACCGGGGGCTGAAGCCCCCGGCTGGAACCACGCGAAGCCCACTGAAGTGGGCTCGCCAATTTTCAGTCATCCTGAGCGACGCGCTGCTCCGTTCTCGCCCGTGCTCTGTACTTGGGCGCGGAGCGAAGGATTACTGTGCGTGGTGAGGGGTTGGCTCTTGGACGCCGGCCTCGTGTGTTGCCGGTAGATCCTTCGTTCGCCGCAGGAGACCGGCGTACGGCGCGGCGTCTGGGCGGGCGGCTCGCTGAGGATGACAAAAGGGGCTAGGGACGCACTCACGCACTAACGCACTCACGCACTTCCCTCCCCCTGGCCGCTTCTTTGCGAGCCTCCCCGCTCCCGGCCGCGGAAAGCGCGCAGCCCTCCACGAAGCACGAACGCCGACCGAGCTGTCTTGATCGTCCTGCACGCATGCTGGAGCCATCCCACGCTGCGGGTTTGGGGTGAGTCGGAGCATCGAAGGGTGGGGGTGCGGCGGCGCGCCGCCAACCACCCGCCCTCCAAGCCGTGGCCGCACCCGTTCGCCGCGGAGTGGCGCGAGCTCCACGACGCCCTGGAGCGCGTGGGGCTCACCGATTGGAAGGACGCGGCGCGCCAGGACCTCACCCTGCGCATCCCGTCGTATCCGCGCACGCCACAGGCTTCCCCCCAGGCGCACCGCTTCGAATCGGCGGAGGCGGGCGAGGGGGGCGTGGCGAGCGCGCTGTGGACGATGCCCGCCGTGTACCTCTCCGGGACGACCTCCCGGGCGATGGACTTCCTCCTCGCGCTCCCCGCCGCGGCGCCGCAGGGGGTGGCGATCGGCGATACGCTGCGCGGGATGGCGGAGGTGGCGAAGCTGGCGCTGGAGCTGGTGGCCAGGGGGCGCGTCCTTCCCGTGCTGGAGCGGCCATCCGGTCGCGGGTGGACGGTGGGATGGCGCCCCGTGCTCTCCGATCCGGCCGACGAGGAGCGCTTCGCCGTGCTCGCCCGCGCGCTTCCCGGCGCGTGCTGGGCCGCGGAGCCCGCGCGCGAGGACGACGGCGTCGCCGGGCTGCTGGCGACGCTGGTGGACCGCTGCGTCCGGCAGGCGCTGGTGGGGAGCCGCGTGGTGCCGCCCCGCAAGGCGCGCCGCTCCGCCGCCGAGTGGTGGCTGATCGCGCTCACCGACCGCTTCGGTGCCTTTAGCGCCGACGCGCACACGGTGGAGCCGCTGGCGAACGCCCTCGCGGCGTGGTCGAGGAGCATCGTGCCGCCGGGGCGCGGCGGCGTGCGCACCTGCTTCTTCCTGACCCCGCCTGCCGGGGCTGAGGAGGGCTCCACCCTGGACGATCCGTGGCTCCTGGACTTCCTCCTCCAGTCCGTGGACGATCCATCGCTGATGGTGACCGCCGAGGAGGTGTGGCGCTCGCCGGGGCCTATCCGCGTGCTGCGCTCGGTGGCGGACCCGCAGGAGCGGCTGATCGCGGACCTGGGCCGGGCGATGCGCCTCTTTCCGCCGCTGGAGCCGGCGCTGCGCACTCCGCATCCCACGCAGGCGGAGCTGACGGCGGAGGAGGCGTTCCGCTTCCTGCGCGAGGGGGCGCCGCTCCTGTCTCAGGCCGGTTTCGCCGTCCGCGTGCCGCCCTGGTGGAACCGGCCCGCGGCGCGTCTCGGCGTCAAGCTCCGCGCCCGCCCCGCCGTCCCGCGCGAGAACGGGCCCGGGCGTTTCGGGCTGGATGCCATCGTCGCCTACGACTGGGAGGTGTCGCTGGGCGGCGCCTCGATCTCGGCCGAGGAGTTCAGGGCGCTGGCCGGGCGCAAGGTGCCGCTGGTGCGCTTCCGCGGCGAATGGGTGGAGCTGAAGCCGTCGGAGGTGGAGGCGGCGCTGCGCATCTTCGACCGCCACGCCACCGGCGAGATGACCGCCGCCCAGCTCCTGCGCCTCGCTGCCGGCGCGGAGGAGGTGGCGGAGGGGCTTCCCCTCTCCGGCGTGGAGGCGGAGGGCTGGGTCGGCGACCTGCTGGCCGGTGCGGGCGATGCGCAGGCCAGACCCGTCCCGACGCCCGCTGGCTTCAACGGCAAGCTGCGGCCTTACCAGCGCCGCGGCGTGGGGTGGCTCGCCTTCCTCGACGGGCTGGGTGTCGGCGCCTGTCTGGCGGACGACATGGGGCTCGGGAAAGCGCAGCCCCTGGATGCAAAGGTCCTTACGCCCGACGGGTGGAAGGCGATGGGCGACATCCGCGTTGGGGACCAGGTGATCGGAAGCTCGGGTGAGCCGTGCAGCGTGACCGGCGTGTACCCGCAGGGCGAGCGCGAGGTGTTCCGCGTCTCCTTCAGCGATGGCAGCTCTACGGAGTGTTGCGACGAACATCTCTGGCGCGTGTTCTCGCCCGTGCAGAAGATGCGGGGCACACCGCCGAAGGTGCTGCCGCTGAAGGAGATCCGCGAACGGCTGCGGGATGCGGCCGGGAATGCACGCTGGTTCATTCCGATGGTGGCGCCGGTCCAGTTTCGCGAGGGTGCGCTGCCGCTGGACCCGTACCTTCTCGGCGCGCTGCTGGGCGACGGCGGGCTCGCGCACGGGGTGATCTTCTCGACCGGGGAAGCCGAGATGGTGGAGCGAGTCGCCGCACGAATTCCCGAGGGCACCCGGCTCGTCTACGCGAAAGCGGTGGATTATCGCATCTCCGGTCCTGCCCGCGGCGCGCGTAACGTTGCGCGAGATGCTCTGCAGGAGCTGGGGCTGTTCGGCTGCAGATCGGAGACGAAGCACATCCCCGACGTCTACAAATTCGCCTCGGTCCAATCGCGCGTCGCGCTGCTCCAGGGCCTGCTGGACACCGACGGGCACGTGCGGCCCAACGACAACAACATCGAGTATCTGTCGGTCTCGCGGCAGTTGGCGGAGGACGTGGTCTTCCTGGTGCAGTCGCTCGGCGGGCGGGCGCAAATCCGCGTGAAGCCAACCGCGCGGCAGACGGCGTACAGGATGAGCATCTGCCTTCCGAACACGATCGCGCCCTTTGCGTTGCGCCGCAAAGCGGAGACGTATCGCGGACGGGAGAAGTACCCGCCCAGCCGCGCGATCGTGGACGTCCAGCCGGTGGGGATCAAGCCGGTTCAGTGCATCGCCGTGGACGCGCCGGACAAGCTCTACGTGACGGATGACTTCATCGTCACCCACAACACCGTCCAGCTCCTCGCGCTCCTCATGGCAGAGCGCGCGGAGAAGGGGCGCGGAAAGATGCGCCCGCCGCCGACGCTCCTCGTGTGCCCGATGTCGCTGGTGGGGAACTGGCAGAGGGAGTCGGCGAGGTTCGCGCCGGGGCTCGAGGTGCACGTGCACCACGGGGCGGAGCGGCTGAGCGGGGCGGCGCTGCAGGAGGCCGTGCGCGGGAGCGACCTCGTGCTCACCACGTACGCACTCGCCGCGCGCGACCGCGACGAGCTGGCATCTGTGGAGTGGGGGCGCGTGGTGCTGGACGAGGCGCAGAACGTCAAGAACGCGGCGGCGCGCCAGTCGCAGGCGGTGCGCGCCTTTCGCACGCCTCGCCGCATCGCGCTCACGGGCACACCGGTGGAGAACCGGCTGGCGGAGCTGTGGTCGATCCTGGACTTCCTCAACCCCGGGCTCCTGGGCCCCGTGTCCGCGTTCCGCCGCCGCTTCGCCACGCCCATCGAGCGCTTCCACGACGCAGAGCGCGCCGCCGAGCTTCAGCGGCTGACGCGTCCCTTCATCCTTCGCCGCCTGAAGACGGACCGCCGCATCATCCGCGACCTGCCTGAGAAGCACGAGATGCGCGTCTTCTGCAACCTGACGCGCGAGCAGGCGTCGCTCTACCAGGCGACGGTGGACGAGATGCTGGCCCGCATCGAGGCGAGCGAAGGCATCGAGCGGCGCGGGCTGGTGCTGGCGACTCTCACGCGGCTGAAGCAGGTGTGCAACCACCCCGCGCACCTCCTCCGCGACGGATCGGCGCTGGAGGGGAGGTCTGGGAAGGTGGCGCGGCTGGAGGAGATCCTGGAGGAGGTGCTGGAGCTCGGCGACCGCGCGCTCGTCTTTACCCAGTTCGCGGAGATGGGGCATCTGCTGCGCGGGCACCTGGAGGCGCGCTTCGGGAGCGAGGTCCCCTTCCTGCACGGCGCCACTTCCAAGACGGCGCGCGACTCGCTGGTGGCGCGCTTCCAGGAGGGCGACGGGCCGTCGATCCTCCTCCTCTCGCTCAAGGCGGGCGGCACGGGGCTCAACCTGACGGCGGCCAATCACGTGATCCACTTCGACCGCTGGTGGAACCCGGCCGTGGAGGACCAGGCGACCGACCGCGCCTTCCGCATCGGGCAGCGGCGCGACGTGCAGGTGCGGAAGCTGGTGTGCGCCGGCACGCTGGAGGAGCGCATCGACGCGATGATCGAGGAGAAGAAGCAGCTCGCCGAGAGTGTGCTGGGCGCGGGCGAGGCGTGGCTGACCGAGCTTTCGACCGCGCAGCTCCGTCAGGTCGTCGCGCTGGCGGCGGATGCGGTGTCGGAATGAGTAAAGCGACGGGAGCCTCACGCGAAGACGCAAAGGCGAAAGAACTTCGCGTCTCTCCTTCGCGTCTTCGCGTCTCCGCGTGAGACCGTTGTTGCCGTTCTTCGGTGGAGGTACGCGATGAGGGATAACTGGTATTTCGACGCGGGGCCGCGGCGGCCGGCGAGAGATGGGATCGCGGCGCGCAGCACGCACGGGGACATCGGCGAGAGCTGGTGGTCACGGCGGTTCATCGCGGCGCTCCATGAGGTGGCGGATACGTCGCGGCTGGGGCGGGGGCGGAGCTACGCGCGCAGCGGCCAGGTGATGGATCTGCAGGTGAGCCCGGGCGAGGTGACCGCGATGGTGCAGGGCTCCGATCCCAGGCCTTACCGGGTAAAGATCGGGCTCGTGCCGTTCACCGACGAGGAGTGGGCGCGCGCGGAGGAGGCGCTGGCGGGGCAGGCGCTCTTCCTGGCGGCGTTGCTGGCGGGGGAGATGCCGCGCGATGTGGAGGATGCGTTCACGGCGGCGGGGCTCTCGCTCTTCCCCAGCTCGCCGGACGAGCTCACGACCGTGTGCTCGTGCCCGGACGCGGCCAACCCGTGCAAGCACATCGCGGCCACCTTTTACATTCTAGCCGAGGCGTTCGACGACGATCCGTTCCTGGTGCTCGCATGGCGCGGGCGCACGCGCGAGCGGCTGCTGGAGCGGCTTCGTGAGCTGCGTGGTGCTCTGCCCGCGGCGGCTGAGGACGCGCCGGAGGTGGCGCCGGTGCCCCCGGCGGACTATTGGAGGGCGGGGCCGGAGCTGGCGGCGCTGCACTTTACTCCGCGCGCCACCGGGATGCCGGACGCGGTGCTTCGCCAGCTTGGGCCGTTGCCGCCAGAGGCCGGCGGCGAGCGCATCCAGCAGTCGCTCTCGCAGGCGTACGCGCTGTTTACCGCCGCCGCCGAGCGGCGCGCGTTCGCGGATGTGGATGGGGCGGTGGAGGGGGGCGGGGGCGCGGGGGAGTGAGGGCGGCGTTCGCAGGGTTCGGGGCGCGGGCGGGCACGGGCAGCCACGTGGGGCGGCCCCTACGGGTTTTGGGGTGATGCACGAAGATGGGGTGGCGGCGAGGGTGGGCAGACACGCAGGTCTGCCCCTACGGATTTCGGTGCGTGGAAGCGGGCGGCGGGGAGGGGCGAGGCACGGGCGCGATGAATCGCGCCCCTACAGGATCGTTGCGTTTCGCGGCTGAAGCACCGCGCGGGCCGATGACATCTCCCCCCTCTCCCAGCGGTTTGGGAGAGGGGGGCCGCGGGGGTGAGGGAACCCTGCCCGCTTCCGCTGGTACCGGGGGCGCGCGGGGGAGAGCCGCGCGCGACAGAACTCCAACCCACGCACACATGCGCCACCTGACACTCGCCCGCACCGGGGCGGTCGTGCTTGCGACCGCGGCCGCCGGGTGCGCCAGCGTACAGACCATGGATCCCGCGACTTCCCGCGCCGACGCGCCCGCGCAACAGGCGCCCGCCGCGGCCTCCAACAACCCGCTCCTCGCCCCCTGGACCGGACCCTACGGCGGCGTTCCACCCTTCGACCGGGTGCGGGTGGAGGACATCAAGCCCGCCCTCGAAGCCGCCATGGCCGAGAACCTGGCCGAGGTGGAGCGCATCGCGAACGACCCCGCCGCGCCCACCTTCGAGAACACGCTGGCGGCGATGGAGCGCGCGGGCGGGGCGATGGAGCGCGTGATGACCATCTTCGGGATCTGGAGCGGGAACCTCAACACCCCCGAGTTCCAGAGGGTCGAGAGCGAGATGGCGCCGCGGCTGGCCGCCTTCAACGACCGCATCACGCAGAACGAGGCGCTCTTCCGCCGCATTCAGGCGGTGTACGAGGCGCGCGAGACGGCGGGGCTCACGCCGGAGCAGAAGCGGCTGGCGTGGTACTACCACAACAACTTCGTGCGCGCAGGCGCCCGGCTGGACGCGGCGAGCAAGGCGCGCCTGTCCGAGATCAACCAGCAGCTCGCCGGTCTCTTCACCCGCTTCGGCCAGAACGTGCTGGCGGACGAGACCGAGCAGACGCTGGTGCTGCGCAGCGAGGCCGAGCTGGCCGGCCTTCCGCCGGAGCTGCGCGCTTCCGCGGCGGCGGCGGCGGCCTCGCGCAACATGCCGGGCACGTGGGTCATCACCAACACGCGCTCGTCGGTCGATCCCTTCCTCACCTACTCCGAGCGGCGCGAGCTGCGGGAGAAGGCGTGGCGGATGTTCGTCAACCGCGGCGACAACGGCGGCGAGCGCGACAACAACGCCATCATCAGCCAGATCCTGCAGCTCCGCGCGGAGCGGGCGCGGCTCCTGGGGTTCCCCACGCACGCCCACTGGCGGCTGGAGAACACCATGGCGAAAACCCCCGAGCGCGCCATGCAGCTCATGACCTCCGTATGGACGCCGGCCGTGGCCCGCGTGCGCCAGGAGGTGGCCGACATGCAGGCGCTGGCCGACGGTGAGGGCGCCCGCATCAAGATCGAGCCGTGGGACTACCGCTTCTACCAGGAGAAGGTACGCAAGGCGCGCTACGACCTGGACCAGAACGAGGTGAAGCAGTACCTGCAGCTCGACCGGCTGCGCGAGGGGATGTTCTGGGTGGCGGGCGAGCTGTTCGGGATGCAGTTCACCCCCGTGACCGGCGTCCCCGTCTACCACCCCGACGTCACCGTGTACCGCGTGACGGACAGGGCCAGCGGGCGGCAGATCGGCCTCTGGTACTTCGACCCGTACGCGCGCCCCGGCAAGCGGTCGGGGGCGTGGATGAACGCGTACCGCAACCAGTCGCGCTTCGACGGCGAGGTGACGACGCTCGTCTCCAACAACTCGAACTTCGTAAAGGGCCAGGGGAACCAGCCCGTCCTGATCTCGTGGGACGACGCCACCACCCTCTTCCACGAGTTCGGGCACGCGCTGCACGGGCTGCTCTCCAACGTCAACTACCCGTCGCTCTCCGGTACGGCGGTGGCGCGCGACTACGTGGAGTTTCCGTCGCAGCTGCTGGAGCACTGGCTCTCGACGCCGCAGGTGCTGGAGCGCTTCGCCCTGCATCACCAGACGGGGCGGCCGATTCCGCAGGAGTTGGTGGACCGCATCAAGCGCGCGTCGACCTTCAACCAGGGGTTCGGCACCACCGAGTACCTGTCCAGCGCGCTGATCGACATGAAGCTGCACCTGGCCGGCTCGCAGCAGATCGATCCCGACGCCTTCGAGCGGCAGACGCTGGCGGAGCTGGGGATGCCGGCCGAGCTGGTGATGCGCCACCGCACGCCGCACTTCGGCCACGTCTTCGCGGGCGACGGCTACTCGGCGGGCTACTACAGCTACCTGTGGTCCGACGTCCTCACCGCCGACGCCGCCGAGGCGTTCACCGGCGCGGGCGGCTTCTACGACCGCGCCGTGGCCGAGCGGCTCCGCACCCTCCTCTCCATCGGCAACACCGTTGACCCGGCCGAGGCGTACCGCGCCTTCCGCGGCCGCGACCCTTCCACCGACGCGCTCATGCGGAAGCGCGGGTTTCCGGTGACGGCTCCGCAGCGGTAGACAGCCAAGCTCCCCCTCTCCCAGGCAGTTTTGGGAGAGGGGGATGCGTCGCGGAGCGACGCTGGGGGTGAG
>DASVTZ010000053.1 GCA_036387335.1 Longimicrobium sp. | reverse complement strand
GGCCCCGCGCACGCAAAACCGCCCCGGACGCTCGAGAGCATCCGGGGCGGCTTCGCGAGCGGGCGCTTACGCCTTCTCGAAGTGCTGGTTGACCAGGCGCGTCATCTCGAACATCGAGACCTGGTCGCTGCCGAAGATGGGCCTCAGGCGGTCGTCGGCGTTGATCATCCGGCGATTGGTGGAGTCCTGGAGGTTGTTCTTCTTCACGTAGTTCCACAGGCGCTTGGTGATCTCGGAGCGCGGCGCCGCTTCCTTGCCCACCACCGCGGCGAGCTGCGCGTCCGGCTGCACCGGCTGCGCGAGGCCGCCGCGCGCGGCCCCGCCGCCGCCACCCCCGCCACCGCTGCTGCGGCGGGTGCTCTTCTTGGCGCCGGAACTCCTGGTGCCGCCGCTGCTCTTCTTGGCGGCCGAGCCCCCGCCGCCGCTACCCGAGTCCGACGACCCGCCGCCGCGGCTGGCCGACTTGGTGCCCGAGGACTTCTTGGCGCCGGTGGACTTCTTGGCGCCCGTGTCCGCGGAGGAACGGCTGGAGGACTTGGACGCGGTGGACTTGGAAGCCGACTTCGTGCCGGAGGACGACTTGGTGCCCGAGGACTTCTTGGCGCCGCCGGACGACTTCTTGCCGCCGCCCCCCTTGCTTCCGCCCTCCTCCTCGCCGCCCATCGCGTTCACCAGCCCGGCGATGGCCGCCGCGCCCGCAAGCGCCGCCGCGCCCGCGGCGATGGGATGCGCCTTCACCATGCCGGCCATCCCGCCTTCCTCGTTGCCGCCCTGGCGCTGGCTCCCGCCCTCGCGCTGCCCGCCGTTGGAGCCCGAATTGGAGCCATTCTGCCGGTCCCCACCCTGCCGCTGCCCTGCACTCTTCTCAGCCATCGCGGATCCTCCGGTGTCTGGTACCTGGGTGCTTCTCTGGGCTACGTAGAGCCTCTCGGCCCCGCCCGCACACGGGCGGAGCGCCGGGTGCGGGTTCTAACCAATGCAAAGACGGAGCCGAACGCAAGGATTTTCTGGCTTCGAACCCCAAAAAAGGTCAAAAACGCAGTTTCCAGCCCTCCGCGAGTGCTTCAAACGCCCTCTTGGGGCCGTGGCTGTTGCCTTCGGTGGCATGTGTCTGGCGTGCCGGATTCGGCGCTGGGCCCGCCGCCGCACGCTGGCACACCCGCACCCTTCCGGACCCATGGCGCACCGGCTCCCCCTCCCCGTGGGCGCACTCCTCGCGCTCTTCCTCTGCGCGTGCGGCTCGGCCGAGGCGCGCGACGCGCCGCTGGCCCGCAAGCTCCACGTGGTGCAGGGGCTCGGCTTTCCGGAGTCGGTGCGCTACGACGCGGACCAGGACGTCTACTTCGTCTCCAACATGGTGGGCCCCGGCTCCGCAAAGGACGGCAAGGGCTACATCGCGCGCATCCCCGCGGCGACGCTGGGGCCGGTGACGATCTTTGCGCAGGGCGGCACCGGCGGGGTGGTGCTGGACGCGCCCAAGGGGATGGCGATCCAGGGCGACACGCTCTGGGTGGCGGACATCGACGTGCTGCGCGGCTTCCACCGCCGCACCGGCGCGCCGCTCGCTACGATCGACATGCGCCCGCACCACGCGATGCTGCTCAACGACATCGCCGTGGGACCGGACGGCACGATGCGCGTGACGGACACCGGCATCTCGATGACGCCCAAGGGCGTCCTCTACCACGGCACGGACAAGATCTTCGCGATCGGGCCGGGGCGCGCGGTCTCGCTGCTGGCCAGCGGCAAGGAGCTGAAGCTGCCGAACGGGATCACCTGGGACTCCGCGGGGCGGCGCTGGATCGTGGTGGCGTTCCACCCCTTCCGCAGCGAGGTGTACGCGCTGGGCCAGGGCACCCGCACCACCATCGCCATCGGCACGGGGCGGTTCGACGGGGTGGAGGCGCTCAGGGACGGCCGCCTGCTGGTGACCTCGTGGAGCGATTCCAGTCTGCACGTCTTCAGCGGAAAGACGGAGCAGCGCGTGATCCGCGGCCTCTGGCAGCCCGCCGACCTGGGGGTGGACCCGCGGCGGCAGCGGGTCGCCATCCCGCTCGTGCTGCAGGGACGCGTGGAGATCTGGGAGCTTCCGGGCGCATGATCCCCATTTCGCGCCCCTTCCGCGCCACCGCTGTAGCATGCCTGCTGCTCGCAGGGTGCAAGTCCCGCGAGCCGCGCGAGGATCCCAAGTACCCGCGCGAGATGCTCAAGAGCACCGCGGTCCCCTTCGCCACGCCAGCAAGCCGCACGCACGAGACGACGCGCGCGCGCCCCGCCGCGGCCGCCTTCCGGCCGGAGGACGGGCAGTGGGTGATGTCGCTCAGGGACTACGCGGGGACGCGGTACAGCGGGCTGGACCAGATCAACACCGGCACCGTACGGGGGCTGAAGGTCGCCTGGCACTTCGACCTGAAGCTGGCGCGCGGGCAGGAGGCCACGCCGCTCGTGGTGGACAACACCATGTTCGTGGTCACCTCCTTTCCCAACCTCCTGTACGCCTTCGACCTGACGAAACCGGGCCCTGCGGTGAAGTGGGTGTACGATCCCAAGCCGGCGCGCGCGGCGCAGGGCGTGGCCTGTTGCGACCACGTGAACCGCGGCGCGGCGTACGCGGCGGGACGGCTCTTCTACGCCACGCTGGACAACTACGCGGTGGCGGTGGACGCGGCGACGGGGCGCGAGATCTGGCGCACGCGGCTGGGGAGCATCCACGCCGGCGAGACGATGACCATGGCGCCCATCGTGGTGCGCAACAAGGTGATCTTTGGCAACGCCGGCGCGGAGTTCGGCGTGCGCGGGTGGGTGCGGGCGCTGGACGTGGCCACGGGGCGCGTGGCGTGGACGGCGTGGGCCACGGGGCCGGACCGCGACGTGCTGATCGGGCCGCGCTTCCGCCCCTTCTACGCCAAGGACCGGGGGCGGGACCTGGGCGTCACCACCTGGCCCGCGGAGCACTGGAAGATCGGCGGCGGCACCATGTGGGGGTGGCTCAACTACGATCCCGAGCTGGACCTCCTCTACTACGGCACCGCCAACGCCGCCCCCTGGAACCCCGAGCAGCGCCCCGGCGACAACAAGTGGACGGCCACCCTCTTCGCGCGGCGGCCGGACACGGGCGAGGCGGTGTGGGCGTACCAGTGGGACCCGCACAACGTGTTCGACTGGGACGGCGTCAACGAGAGCCTCCTGCTGGACATGCCGGTGGAGGGCCGCATGCGCCGCGTGATGGTGCGCGCCGAGCGCAACGGCTTCGTCTACGTGATCGACCGCGCGACCGGCGAGGTGCTCTCCGCCACGCCGTACATGCACAGTACCGTGGTGAAGGGGGTGGACACGCGCTCGGGGATGCCGGTGGAGGACCTGACGATGAAGCCCGGCTACGGCAAGACGGCGCACGGCATCTGCCCCGCCGTCCCCGGCGCCAAGGACTGGGAGCCGACCGCCTTCTCGCCGCGCACGGGGCTCGTCTACATCCCCGCCAACAACCTGTGCATGGACATCGAGGGGATGGAGGCCAACTACATCGCCGGCACCCCGTACATGGGCGTCAGCGTCAAGATGTACCCCGGCCCCGGCGGCCACCGCGGCGAGATGATCGGCTGGGACCCCGTTAACCGCAGGCGCGCGTGGACGATCATCGAGAAGTTCGTGCTCTGGAGCGGCCCCCTGGCGACGGCCGGCGACCTGGTGTTCTACGGCACGATGGACCGCTGGCTCAAGGCCGTGGACGCGCGCACCGGCCAGGTGCTCTGGCGCTTCCAGACGGCCACGGGGATCATCGCCCCGCCCATCTCCTACCGCGGTCCGGACGGCAAGCAGTACGTCGCGGTTCTCTCCGGCCCGGGCGGGTGGCCCGGCTCCGTCGTCTCCGTCCCCCTGGACCCGCGCGACGAGACGGCGGACAAGGGCTTCGCGGGCGCCATGCACGACCTGCCGGAGTTCACCGGGCGCGGGGGGCACCTGTACGTGTTCGCGCTGCCATGACGGCGGGGAATGGGGAATGGGGAATGGGGAATGGGTGGGCTCGCCTGGCATGTGCGCTCCTGTGCGCGCTCGCCCTGGCCGCGTGCAAGCGGCACGAGAAGGCGCCCAGGGCGTGGCACATCACGCAGTCCGAAGACGTGCGCGACACGGCGGAGCGGGTGCACCCGGGGCCGGGGAAGGTAGTGAGCGCGGAGGCGTTCCGGACGCGCGCCCTGCCGGTCAGCAACCCGTACGAGGGCGACGTGAAGGCGATCCAGGAGGGGCGGCGGCTCTACAACTGGATGAACTGCAAGGGGTGCCACGGCGAGGGCGGCGGCGGCATCGGCCCCACGCTGTGGGACGACCAGTGGCGCTACGGCGGGCGCGGCGTGGACATCGCCGAATCCATCCTCCACGGTCGCCCGGACGGGATGCCCGCCTTCGCCGGCCAGATCCCAGAGGACCAGGTGTGGCGGATCGTGGCCTACGTCCAATCGCTGGAGCCGCGCGGCGGGCCGTACCACGCGGGGGTGAAATGATGGCGGGTGACGGGCGACTGAAGTCGCTGCAACAACCGCGGGAAGTCCCCCTGCGGGGACTGCTTGCGTCGCTGTGCCCCCGATTTCGCGCCACCACGCTTGTGCTCGCGTGCACGACGATCGTCACCGGCTGCCTTCGTGACCTGGATCCGCGGTTGGGCGAGCGGCATACGGTTGCGGGCGGGAAGGCGAAGGAGGGGGCGGCGGCGATTCGGGCGTACGGATGCGGGAACTGCCACGTCATCCCCGGCGTGCGGGGGGCGCGGGGGCGGGCGGGGCCGCCGCTGGTGGCGTGGAGCGGGCGACGGTTCATCGCGGGGCGGGTGCCCAACACGCCGGACCAGCTGGTGAGCTGGATCATCCACCCGCAGGGGATCAAGCCCGGAACGGCGATGCCCGACCTCGGAGTGACCGACCAGGACGCGCGCCACATCGCCGCGTACCTGTACACGCTAAAGGAGTGACGGCGATGCGCGCTCGCTCCATCCGCCTCACGCCCTTGCTGGCCGCGTGCGCGCTCGCCGGGTGCACGGGCACGGGCGTGCAGGACGTGCTCGCACCCGCGGGACCGCAGGCGGGGCGCATCGCGTCGTGGTTCTGGTTCAGCTTCGCGCTGGCGGTGGCGGTGTTCGTGGCGTTCGCGGCGGTGCTGTTCTGGGGCCTCTTCCGCGCCCACCGCCGCCACCTGCGCGGCGAGGACAACGAGCTGCCGGAGAAGCACGGCAATCGGCTGGTGATCTGGGGCGGCGTGGTGATCCCCACCGTCATCCTGCTCACGCTGCTGGTGTTCAGCGCGTACACGGACCGCATTATCTCGCGGCTGGGGCGCGGGCCGGGCGACCGGCCGCTGACCATCGAGGTGGTGGGCGAGCAGTTCTGGTGGCGCCTCCGCTACCTCGACCCCGAGCACCCGCACCGCGAGTTCATCACCGCCAACGAGATCCACGTCCCCGCCGGCAGACCGGTGCGGCTGCTGCTGAAGTCGCGCGACGTCATCCACTCGTTCTGGATGCCGAATTTGAACGGGAAGCAGGACCTGATCCCCGGACGCACCAACGATCTGGTGGTGCAGGTGGACGACCCCGGCACCTACCGCGGCCAGTGCGCCGAGTTCTGCGGGGTGCAGCACGCCAAGATGGCCATGCTCGTAGTCGCGCACCCGCCAAAGGAGTTCGATGCGTGGTGGGAGTCGCAGCTCCGCCCGCACGCCCCGCCCTCGGACCCGGAGGCGGCACGCGGGGAGGAGGTGTTCATGACCAGCGGCTGCGGCACCTGCCACTCCATCCGCGGCACGCTGGCGAAGGGCACGGTGGCGCCCGACCTGTCGCACTTCGGAAGCCGGCGCACGGTGGCGGCGGGGACGCTTCCCAACACGAAGGGGCACCTGGGCGGGTGGATCGCGGATCCGCAGGCCATCAAGCCCGGCAACCGGATGCCCCCCGTGCCGCTCAAAGGCGAGGAGCTGCGCGCCGTCGTCAGCTACCTCCACAGCCTCAAGTAACGCGGAGCCCGGCATTGTCCACACTCGATCCCGCCCTCGGCACCGGCAAGCTGGCCGACGACACCGCGCAGCTCGACGAGGTGTGGAGCTCGCGGCCGGGCCTGGTCGGCTGGCTGAGCGAGGTGAACCACCGGCGCATCGGGCGGCGCTACATCGCCACGGGCTTCTCTCTCTTCCTGCTCGCCGGGCTGGAAGCGCTGGCCATCCGCACGCAGCTCGCCGTGCCTGAGAACGACGCGCTGGGGCCCGAGATCTACCGGCAGGTCTTCACGATGCACGGCGCGACCATGATGTTCCTGTTCGCCGTGCCCATCATGATCGGCGTGGGGATCTACCTGGTGCCGCTGATGATCGGCACGCGCGACATGGCGCTGCCGCGGCTCAACGCGTTCGGCTACTGGATCTACCTGATCGGCGCCATCACGCTGTACACGGCGTTCATCCTGGGGGTGGCTCCCAACAGCGGGTGGTTCAACTATCCGCCGCTCTCCCGGCGCGAGCACGAGCTGAGCATCGGCATCGACGTGTGGGTGGTGGTTGTCGTGCTGCTGGAGGTGGCTGCGCTGGTGGGGGCGGTGGGGCTCGTCGTCACCATCCTCAAGCAGCGCGCGCCGGGGATGTCGCTCAACCGCATGCCCGTGTTCGTCTGGTCGATCCTGGTGATGGGGTTCATGATCGTCTTCGCCATGCCGACGCTCATGACTACCACCATCTTTCTGGGGATGGACCGCATGGTGGGCGCCCACTTCTTCGACCCCGCGGGGATGGGCGACCCGCTCCTCTGGCAGCACATGTTCTGGTACTTCGGGCACCCCGAGGTCTACATCATGTTCGTGCCGGGGCTGGGGATGGTGTCGATGGTGATCGCCACGATGTGCCGCCGCCCCGTCTTCGGCTACACGGCCGTGGTGCTCTCGCTGGTGGCGACGGGGGTGCTGAGCTTCGGGCTGTGGGTGCACCACATGTACGCCACGGGCCTGCCGCGGCTGGGCACGAGCATGTTCACCGCGGCCAGCATGCTCGTCACCATCCCCACCGCCATCCAGTTCTTCTGCTGGACGGCCACGCTGTGGGGGAGCCGCCCGCGCTTCACCGTGGCGCTGCACTACGTGCTCGGATTCCTGATGATCTTTCTGATCGGCGGGATCACGGGGGTGCAATTGGGAGCGGTCCCATTCGACCTGCAGGTGCACGACACGTACTTCGTGGTGGCGCACTTCCACTACGTGCTGCTGGGCGGCGTCGTCTTTCCACTCTTCGCGGGGATCTACTACTGGTTCCCCAAGGTGACGGGGCGCATGATGAGCGAGCCGCTCGGCAAGGTGAGCTTCTGGATGATGTTCCTGGGTGTGCACGCGGCGTTCTGGCCACAGCACCACCTGGGCTTCATGGGGATGCCGCGCCGCGTCTACACCTACCTCCCGGAGATGGGGTGGGCGCAGCTCAACCTCCTCTCCACCGCCGGCGCTTTCACCATCGCGACGGGCGTGGGGGTGACGGTGGTGAACCTGCTGGTCTCCGCACGGCGCGGATCGCCCGCGGGGAACGACCCGTGGCGCGCCGAGTCGCTGGAGTGGGCGACCTCGTCGCCGCCGCCGCGCTACAACTTCCGCTTCATCCCCACCGTGCGCAGCCGCGCGCCGCTTTGGGACGCGGACTGGAACGAGCAGCCGCTCGTCGTGGGCCTGCGCGACGACCAGCGCGAGGCGCTCTCCACCAGCATCCTGGACGCGCGTCCGGACCACCGCGCCATCCTGCCGGGGCCCACGCTGGTGCCCTTCTTCGCGGCGCTGGCGGCGTCGGTGCCGGTGGTGGGCGTGCTCTTTGGACTTCACTGGGTGCCGATCGGCGGGGTGCTCTTCTTCATCGCCATCAGCGCCTGGAACCGCCCGCACCACATGGCCCATCGCACGGAGGAAGAGGGCGGCCGCGAGCACCGGCTCGCGGACAAGGAGCGTGAGCGCGAGGAGGCACGGCCATGAGCGAGCGCGTGGTGCTGGACGTGTCCGAGTATCCCGCGCTGGTGCAGGGGCCGCGCGGGGGGCTCTGGTGGGGGATGGCGGGGCTGATCCTGATCGAGGTGGTGGTCTTCACCGCCCTGATCGCCACCTACTTCTACCTCAAGTTCCTCAACCCGCACTGGCCGCCGGCCGGGGACCCGCTCCCCAAGCTGACGCTCCCCACTATCAACACGCTGATCCTGATCGGGAGCAGCTTCGCCGTGCACTACGCGGACACCTCCATCACGGAGCGCAACAGCGTCCGCGGGCTGACCATCGGGATGGCGGTGTCGCTCACGCTGGGCGTGATCTTTCTGGTGATGAAGGTGATCGAGTACAGCCAGGTGGAGTACTTCTGGGACAGCCACGCGTACGGCTCCATCGTGTGGACGATGGTGGTCTTCCACTCCGCGCACGTCCTCTCCGTCGTGCTGAAGACGGCGGTGGTGATCGCCCTCGCGCGGCAGGGCCACTGGACGCAGTCGCGGATGCAGGGGATCAAGGTGAACGGGCTGTACTGGCACTTCGTGGTGGTCATCTGGATCCCGCTCTACCTCACCATCTACTGGTCGCCCAGGATCTCGGGATGACGGACTCGCCCGTCGAAGAGCGCTTCCTGCACCCGGAGGGCCGCGGGCGGCTGTGGTACGGCATGCTGATCGGCATCGTCGCGTGGAAGCTGCAGCTCGTGGTGAACTACGCGGTCGTCCCCTACGCCTGCCGGCACCGCGCGGAGTGGATCAACCACTTCGCCACCTTCGCGATGCTGGCGCTGGCGCTGAGCGGCGCGTGGGTGTCGTGGGGGAGCTGGAAGCGGATGGGGGGGAGCCTGGATACGGCGGTGGGCGGGCCGGTGGGGCGCGGAAGCTTCATGGCGCTCTCCGCCATCGCGCTGAACGCCCTGCTCGCGCTCCACATCCTGGGGCAGTGGGTGCCGAACCTGTTTCTGAGCCCGTGCGATGGGTTGTCGTGAGGGGGGGGTCGCCGGGGGCTAAAGCCCCCGGCTGGAACCACGGGAAGACGGCTGAAGCCGTCTCGCGTCTCTGCCGGATCGGTGTGTACGCAGGCGTTGTAGGGGCGCGATTTATCGCGCCCGTGCCCGGCGTGTCACCGTCGCCCGGCGCATCGCAACGAAACATTGTAGGGGCCGCCCCATGTGGCATCTGTTCCAACTAATTCGACCAAGGTGTAGATTTACCAACAAGTTAAGGAGACCAGAAACGATTTACGCGTAGGTGGTTTGTGCAGCAGCGTGAGTTGACGAAAGAGGCGAAGGACGAACGCCTGAATGAAGTTGAGGCGTTCGTACGTGCGATGGTCGAGGGGATCGTCCCAAAGCCGATGCGCAGGGGACGTGGGCGCCCGGCCGTGCTGCCCAGCCTGGGCCTGTGGGCGGGATTCCTCGTCGCGGTACTGCGTGGGCTGGGAAGCCAGGCGGCGGTGTGGCGCCTGCTCGCGGTGCATGGCCTGTGGGACTACCCGCGCTTCGACGTGTGCGACCAGGCAGTGCGTAACCGCCTGGCAGAGGGCGGGTTAGCGGCCATGGAGCGCTTCTTCGACCAGGTCACCGCGGTGCTGGCGGAGCGGCTCCTCCCCTACGCGGATGCGACGCTGGCGAGATGGGCGTCGGCCGTGGTGGTGCTGGACGAGACGACGCTCGACCCGCTCGCCCGCAAGCTGCCCGCCCTGCGCGGCACCCCGGCTGGAGACGATAAGCTGCTTCCGGGCAAGGTGGCCGGCCTCTTCGACGTGCGGCTGCAGCAGTGGCTCAAGCTGATGTGGGTGGACGACGTACGCGCCAACGAGAAGCTGCGCGCGCGCTCCATGGTCGAGGAACTGCCGGCGGAAAGCCTGGTGCTGGCGGACCTGGGCTATTTCGGCTTCGAGTGGTTCGACTTCCTGAGCCAGGCAGGCCATTACTGGGTCAGCCGCCTGAAGAAGAAGACGAGCTACAAGGTGCGCCACGTCTTCTATGAGCATGGGTCCACGCTGGACGCGCTGATCTGGCTGGGCGCGCACCGGGCCGACCGCGCGGCGAAATCGGTGCGGCTGGTGCGCTTCACCCACAAGGGTCAGACGTACGAGTACATCACCAACGTGCTCGCCCCAAGGAAGCTGCCGCTCCAGGAGATCGCGCGGCTGTACGCGCGCCGGTGGGACATCGAGCTGGCGATCAAGCTGGTGAAGCGGGAACTGGGGCTGCACCTGTTCTGGGGCGCCAAGACGGAGGTGGTGCAGGCGCAGGTGTGGGCGGCGTTCTCGATCGCGCAGATCCTGATGGCGCTGCGCCAGGAGGTGGCCGCCCGGGCCGGTGTGGATCCGTTCGAGGTTTCGATGAAGCTGCTGATCGAGTGGCTGCCGCGGCTGGGCCACCGGGGCGAGGACCCGATGGAGGTGCTGCTCGAGCACGGTCGTCGCGCCAAGATCATCCGCCCTTCAAGCCGCCTGAAGACATGCGCACCCACGATCCCCGACGAAGACATTGTCCCCCTGCCGCCAGACCTGCCCCTGGAGCGAACACCGCGACATTCACACAGGAAATGCGGGCCACGGACGAATTAATTGGAACAGATG
>DASVTZ010000052.1 GCA_036387335.1 Longimicrobium sp. | reverse complement strand
GATTCCCAGCCGCTGCGCCTGCGCGAGCAGCTCGTCGCGCAGCTCGCCCTCGCCGGCGATCACCAGGCGCAACTGTCGGCCGCCGACCTCGCGCGGGAGGAGGGCGAAGGCGTCGAGGAGGTCCACGAAGCCCTTGCTCGGGCGGAAGCGGCCCAGGGCGAAGAGCATCAGCGCGTCTTCGGGGATGCCGAGGCGCTCGCGGGCTTCGCGCGCGGGGCCGGCGTCGGTGGCGGGCTCCGGCGCTTCGGCGAAGTTGCTGATGTGGAAGACGCGCTCGGAGGGGAAGCCCTGCTGCACCAGGTAATCGCAGATGCCGCGGGTGTTCCCCACCCATGCGTCGGCGTGGCGGTAGCTGCGGGGACGGTAGTAGCCGCCCAGCCGCGCCAGGTGGATCGTCTCGCTGCTTCGAGGCACCCGCGTGAGCCGTGTCGCGCGTCCCAGGTACGTCTGCACGACATCGGGTCGGTGGCGCGCGACGAGGCGGCGGATCGTCCACATCGTGCGCACGTCGAGCGAGTTCGCCATCCCGGTGAGCACGCGCGGCACGGCGGCATCGATGGTCCCGTCGAGCACGCTCCCGCGCCGCAGCACGGCCATCGAGGGGTAGCCGCTCTCGTGCAGGGCGCTCACCAGGCGGGCGAAGAAGCGCTCCGCCCCTCCCAGGGCCGGGCTGGCGATGGCGTGGATGGATCGGGTCATCGGCGGTCGCGGTGCGTGGACGAGCCCGCCCGAGCGGCGGGGCACTCAAGATACCGCCGATCCCGCCCGGCGACCACGCTTCCGGCTGGATGGTTACGCCGGTGCCGAGCGTGGGTCCTCGGCCGGCACCTCGCGCGCGATCTGCTCATGAAGCTGACGCGCCTCCTCGCGGTAGAAGCGAATCCGCTCTTCCTCGCCGGCACCCTTGAGCCGCTCGTAATTCGCCTCGCGGATGCGGCGTGTCATCGCTACAGCGTCAATCTTCTTCTCCATAATGAGTCACCTCCCGCGGTGAGTAGATCGCCAGGGGCCTGTAGCCGAGCTCCAGGTTCACTGCGTTGAAGTACCGGATCTTATCGTAATGCACAATGTGCTTGAAGTTCCAGCTTACGAGAAGGTCCACGGCAGCCACCGAAGCCAGGGCGATGTGCAGTCCGTCATCATAGAACTTCGGAGTCAGGATCTTCCGTTCCTGGTACACGTCAGCGAGGCGGACCGCCTCCGGGGTGATGAACAGCACCTCCGCGCCAGACGCGATCAGATCCGCGTAAACCACCCGCACGGGCTCCGGCGCCTGCTTGATCTCGGCCGCGACCACGTCGGACACGACAGGCACGTAGTTTCCGAGCCGGAAATCCTTGAGGAGCCCGTTGGACCACGGGGCGAACTCCGCATCGTAGCACCCGCCGAGCACCGAGGTGTCGAGGTAAATCCGCTGGGCGTGGACCCACGACGACCTGCTCACTGGCCAGACGCGCCGGCCCGCTGGCGCAGGACGGGTTCCAACGTCTTCCAGGCGGTCGCGGCGATGAGCTCGTGGCCGCGGGGGTTGGGGTGCACGCCGTCTTCGAGGTTGAGCTCGGACTCGCCAGCCACGCCCTCCAGGAGGAAGGGGATCAGCGGGAGGCGATTGCGGCGCGCGACTTCCGGGTAGAGCGCGTCGAAGCGGCGCACGTATGACGGGCCGAGGTTGGGTGTCGCACGCATCCCCACGAGCACGATGGCGGCGCCGGGGCGGCGGGAGCGGACGGTGTCGATGACGGCCTGGAGGTTGGCGGCCAGCGAGTCCACGTCCGAGCCGCGCAGCATGTCGTTGGCGCCCGTCTCCAACACCAGCACGTCGAAGGGCTGCTCCAGGATCCAGCGGATGCGGCTCCGCGCCCCCGCGGAGGTCTCGCCGCTCTGGCCGGCGTTCACCACCTCGTAGGGGAGGCCCGCAGAGTCGATCTTCTCCTGGATGTGGGCGGGGAAGCCCTGCTCCGGGTCCAGCCCCTGCGCGGCCGTGAGCGACGTTCCCAGGAAGAGCACCGTCTTGCGCGCGGACGGGTTCTGCGCGGCTTCGGCGGCGGTCGACGAGGCCGTCGCCGGTTTGCTTTCCGCTCCCTTGCACCCGAAGTTCAGCGCCACCAGAAGCACCGGCAGCGCACGGAAAAGGCGGAATCTAGGCATGCTCATCGTTCGTGATCTTGAAAAGAGCTATCGGAGCGGCGGGCAGCAGCTCGCCGTGCTCCGCAATGTGAACTTCCGCGTGGATGCGGGCGAAACGGTCGCCATCGTGGGCCACTCCGGGAGCGGAAAGACGACGCTCCTGGGCCTGCTCGCCGGGCTCGACAGCCCCTCCCGCGGCTCCGTGGAGCTGGAGGGGACCGACCTGGGCACCCTCTCCGAGGACGGCCGCGCCCGGCTGCGCAGGGAGCGGATCGGCTTCGTCTTCCAGGCGTTCCAGCTGATCCCCACTCTTACCGCGCGGGAGAACGTAGAGGTCCCCCTGGAGCTGCGCGGCACGCCCGACCCCGCCCGCGCCCAGGAGTTGCTGGCGCGCGTGGGGCTCGGCGACCGCGGGCACCACTATCCCGCCCAGCTCTCCGGCGGCGAGCAGCAGCGGGTGGCCATCGCGCGCGCCTTCATCCACGCCCCCACCGTGCTCTTTGCCGACGAGCCCACGGGGAACCTGGACCGCACCACCGGCACCCGCATCATCGACCTCCTCTTCGAGCTGAACCGCGAGCAGGGGACGACGCTGGTGCTCGTCACGCACGACCCGGACCTCGCCACGCGCGCGGGCCGCGTGATCCGACTGGAGGACGGCGCCGTCGTCGGCGACGAGCGGAGCGCCGCGTGAAGCGCATCTCGCCGCTGGCCGTGCTGGCGTGGCGGGAGAGCCGCTTCGCCAGGCGGCGGCTCCTGCTCTTCCTCTCGTCGATCTCGCTGGGTGTGGCGGCGCTGGTCGCGACCCAGAGCTTCGCGGCGAACCTGGCCGCGGGGGTGCGGCAGGAGAGCCGGTCGCTGCTGGGTGCCGACGTGGCGTTCTCCAGCAACCGCGCCTTCGGGAAGCGCACCACGGCGCTCCTCGACTCGCTGCGCCGCGCCCGGACTCCGGTGGCGCAGGTGGTCTCCTTTGCGTCGGTGGCGCTGCTGGAGCGGACGGGCGGCGCGCGGTTGTCGCAGGTGCGCGCCGTGGAGGCTGGATATCCGTTCTACGGGCAGATCGTCACGGAGCCGGCGGGCGCGTGGGCGCGGCTCGCGCGCGGGCGCGAGGTCGTCGCGGACCCGGCGCTCCTCTCCTCGCTCGACGCGCGCATCGGGGACTCGATCTCGCTGGGTGAGACGCGCTTCCGGCTGGCGGGGATCATCCGCAAGATCCCGGGTGACGTAGGGATCACCTCCGCTTTCGCGCCACGCGTCTACATCCCCGCGCGATTCGTGGCCGAGACGAAGCTCCTCCGCTTCGGAAGCCGCGCGGAGTACGATGCCTACGTGCGCCTCCCCGCCGCCGGCGCGGCCGAGCGGCTCGTGGCGGTGCACCGCGCGGCGCTGCGCACGGAGCGGGTGCGCTCGCGGACGTCGCAGGAGCAGCAGCGCTCGCTGGACCAGGCGCTCGGCCGGCTTGGGAACTTCCTCGGGCTGGTCGGAACGTTCGCGCTCCTGCTGGGCGGCATCGGCGTGGCGAGCTCGATGGGCGCGTACATGGCCCAGAAGCGCGAGACGGTCGCCACGCTGCGCTGCCTGGGCGCGACGGCGCGGCAGGTGATCGCCATCTACCTGCTGCAGGCCGCCGCCATGGGTTTGGCGGGGGCGTCGATCGGCGCGGCCATCGGGCTCGCGGTGCAGTGGGTCCTGCCGAAGCTCCTCGCCGGCCTCCTCCCGGTGACGGTGCAGACAGCGGTCAATCCGGCGGCGCTCGCGACCGGCGTGGGGATCGGCGTGTGGGTCGCGTCCGTCTTCGCGCTCCTTCCGCTGCTCGCCACGCGCCGCATCTCGCCGCTCCAGGCGATCCGCAGGCGGGTGGAGGCGGAGGACGATGCTCCGCGCCGCCGCGATCCGTGGACGTGGGCCGCGTGGATCCTGCTCGCGGCAAGCGTCGTCGCGCTGGTGATGCTGCAGGCGGGCGACGTGCGCGTGGGCGGCGCGTTCGCGGGTGGGATCGCGGGCGCGCTGGTGGCGCTGTGGGCAACCGCCTGGCTCGCCACCCGCGCGACGAGGACGGCGCGCGTCGCCGGCTTGCGCTACCCCGTCCGCCAGGGGATCGCGAACCTGTACCGCCCCGGCAACCAGACGCGCGTGGTGGTGCTGGCGCTCGGCTTCGGCGTCTTCCTCCTCGCCACGCTCTACCTCACGCAGCACAACCTCCTCCGCCCACTGCGCGTGGATGCGGGGTCGCGCGGCAACCTCATCCTCTTCGACGTGCAGGCGGATCAGCAGGCCGGCGTGCGGCAGATCCTGGACGCCGGTGGCACGCGCGTCGTGCAGCAGGCGCCCATCGTCCCCATGCGGCTGTACTCGATCAATGGGACGACGGTCGCCCAGCTCGCCCCCGGCGCGCCCGGCGAGTCCGAGGAGGACCGCCCGCCGCCAGCGGAAGGAGAGCGGGAGGATGGGCGGCCGGAGGGGTGGGCGCTGCGGCGGGAGTACCGCTCCACGTACCGCGACCGGCTGATGGCATCGGAGAAGGTGATCGAGGGGAAGTTCTGGGCTCCGGGCGGGGGCGGCGCGCCGGGCGGTATCGCGGAGGTGTCCATCGACAAGACCATCGTCGAGGACCTGGCCATCGAGCTCGGCGACACGCTCGTGTGGGACGTGCAGGGGGTGCGCATCCCCACGCGCATCACCTCCATTCGCGACGTCGACTGGCAGCGGCTGGAGCCCAACTTCTTCGCCGTCTTCCCCACGCGCGTCCTGCGCGCCGCCCCGCAGACGTGGGTCCTCCTCGCCCGCGCCCCCGACGAGGCCGCCCGCTCGCGCGCCCAGCGCGACGTCGTGCGCCGCTACTCCAACGTCGCCGTGCTCGACCTCACCGAGGTGCAGGCGGCGCTGGACGAGGTGCTCGGGCGCGTGGCGGCGGTGATCCAGTTCCTGGCTGGGTTCAGCGTCGCGACGGGGTTCATCGTGCTGCTGGGCGCCGTGCTCACCAGCCGCCTCCAGCGCATCCGCGAGAGCGTGCTCCTGCGCACCCTCGGCGCCACCCGCCGCCAGATCGCCACCATCCTCTTCTCCGAGTACGCGGTGCTGGGCGCGCTCGCGAGCCTGGTGGGGATCGCGCTGGCGGTGGGCGGGGGTTGGGCGCTCGCGCGGCTGCTCTTCGAGGTGGAGTACTCGGTCCCGGTCCTCTCCCTGCTCGCCATCGCCGCCGCCGTAACCGTGCTGGCGGCCGGCGTGGGCGTGTGGGCGAGCCGCGAGGTGTTCCGCCACACGCCGCTGGAGGCGCTGCGGGAGGAGTGAGGGGCGGGCGGGGCGGGGCCCCTCCCCCGCTCGTCACCTCGCGGCCCCTCCCCCAAAACAGCCTGGGGGAGGGGCGGTGGCGGGCGTTGGTGCGGGGCGCGAGGGACGTCGCGCGGGCGGGCACGGGCAGCCACGTGGGGCGGCCCCTACGGGATTCGTGTGCGTGGGCGGGGGTCTGCGTGATGCCGGCGGTGGGCAGACACGCAGGTCTGCCCCTACCGGCATCGGTGTAAGGGGGGCGGGCATCGGCGCGGCGGCGGGCACGGGCGCGATGAATCGCGCCCCTACGGGATCTG